>JBKJII010000405.1:0-5091 GCA_046598505.1 Caulobacter sp.
TTGACCATCTCGCCTTCCGGGATCCCCTTGCTGCCGTTGAAGGCCATGTGCTCGAGGAAGTGAGCCAGGCCCTGCTGGGCGTCGGTTTCCATCAGCACATGGCCTTCAACGGCAGCAAGGGGATCCCGGAAGGCGAGATGGTCAAACAGCTCGAGCGGCGTGGCCTGGCGTTCGGCGCCGACACCAACGCCTCGACGAATTTCGACGAAACCACCTACAAACTCGACCTGCCGCAAACCGACGACGAGACCGTCGACCTGTCGCTGAAGGTCATGCGCGAGACGGCCAGCGAGCTGCTGATCGCCGCAGATGCGGTTGATCGCGAGCGCGGCGTGGTGCTGTCCGAGGAACGGACCAGCGATGGCCCTGGCCTGCGGGTCTACAAGGCGCGTCTCGAGTTCATCCTGCGCGGTCAGCGGCCGCCCAAACGCATGCCGATCGGCAAGGTGGAGGTGCTGCGCAACGCGCCCCGCGAACAGCTGGTCGATTTCTACAATCGCTATTACCGGCCGGAACGGGCGGTGCTGGTGGCCGTCGGTGACTTCGACGTCGACGCCATGGAAGCCAGGATTAAGGCCAACTTCGGCAACTGGACCAACACCACGCCGGCGGGGGTTGATCCTGATCTGGGCGTGGTCGCCAAGCGCGGCCTGGAAACACAGATCGTCGTCGAGCCGGGTTCGCCCACCTCGCTGCAGATTGGCTGGGTCTCGGCGGCCGACCTGCGGCCCGACACCTCGGCCAAGCGTCGGCAGGACTGGATCCAGCAGCTGGGCTTCGCGGTGCTCAACCGGCGACTCGAGGCCATCGCGCGCAGCGCCGAACCGCCGTTCATCGCCGCCGGCGGATTTACCGGCAACCAGACCGACGCCGCGAAGGTCACGACGATCGCCCTCACGGCCCGCCCGGGCGAATGGCAAAGCGCTCTGGGCGCCGCCGAACGCGAGCAGCGCCGACTGGTGCAGTATGGCGTGCGTCAGGACGAGCTCGACCGCGAGATCGAGGATTACCGCCAGTGGCTCAAGTCTCGGGTCGCTTCGGCGGCCACGCAGCGCACGCCGCAGCTGGCCAACGACATGATCGACTCCGTCGGCGACGAGGACGTGATCACCAACCCCGCCCAGGACCTTGCCCAGTTCGAGGCGGCCGCGAAAGACCTCAAGGCCGAGACAGTGTCGACCGCCGTAAAGGCTGCTTTCGCGGGCTCCGGACCGCTGGTGTTCGTCGCCACGCCCACGCCCATCGATGGCAATGAGGTGGCCATCACACAGGCCTGGACTGAATCCCGGCAGATAGCCGTCGCCGCGCCGACCGGCCCGCGCCAGGTGGTGTGGCCCTATGAATCGTTTGGCGCTCCGGGCCAGGTGGTTGAGCAGAAGGATGTCGTCGATCTCGACACGACCTTCGTTCGCTTCGCCAACGGCGTGCGACTGACCGTCAAGCCGACCAAGTTCCGTGACGACCAGGTTCTCGTGAAGGTGCGCATCGGCGCCGGCCTGTCGAGCCAGCCCGCCGACCAGCAATCCCTGTCCTGGGCCGGCGGAGCGCTGGTCGAGGGCGGTCTGGCGAGGATCAATTCCGAGGACATGGAGCGGGTGCTGGTGTCGAAGGTCTACGGCGCCCGGTTCGGGGTCGAGGACGACGCCTTCACACTCTCGGGCAGCACGCGCCCCGAGGACATCGCCATCCAGCTGCAGGTGCTGACCGCCTACGCCACCGAGCCCGGCTGGCGTCCAGAAGCGCTGCAGCGCATGCGCACCTATGCCGCAACGCTCAGCGACCAGTATGAAGCGACCGACAGCGGCGTGTTCAGCCGCGACCTGGCCGGCCTGCTCCATGCCGGGGATCGACGCTGGACCTGGCCCGGCAAGGCCGACATCGCGGCCGTCAACGCCGATGCCCTGAAACGCGCCTACGGCGACGTACTCGCAAACGGGCCCGTGGAGATCGTCATTGTCGGCGACATCTCTGTCGATAAGGCCATCGCGGCAGTCGCCGGGACCTTTGGCGCGCTGCCGAAACGTCCGGACGTCCCTGGCGCCGCGCCGGGCAGGACTGCCTTCCCGGCGCCGTCAGCCCAGCCGCTGGTCCTGACCCACAAGGGTCGCGACGACCAGGCCATCGCCATGATCGCCTGGCGCACGGACGACTTCTTCCACAACGTGCAGATGGCCAGGAACACCGCCGTGATGGCCGACATCATCGAGCTGCGGCTGATCGACGAACTACGCGAGGCGCAGGGCGCGACCTACTCGCCGAGCGCCAACTGGAACGCCAGCGATGTCTGGACCGACTGGGGCTACGTCTCGGCCCGTGTCGAGATCCCGCCGGCCAAGGTGGACGGCTTCTTCCGCGATGCGCAGAAGATCGCCAGCGCGCTCGCCACGACGCCGCCGACCCCGGACGAGATGGACCGGGCGCTCAAGCCGCGCCTCGAACGCCTGACCAAGGCCCGTGAGACCAACGAGTACTGGCTGGAAGAGCTGGGCGGCGCCCAGACCGATCCCCGCCGGCTCGCGGCGACACGCTCCCTGATTTCCAGCTACGAACGTGTCACGGCGGCCGACGTGCAGGCGTCCGCCAGGGCCTATCTGGGCCCCGACAAGGCCTGGCGTCTGATTATCCAGCCGGCAGGCAAGTGACCCGATTTTCCAGATGGAGACGACCATGCGCAGCCTGACCCTCGCCAGCATCGCCCTGTCGACGGGCCTGGCGCTCGCCCTCCCCGCCCGGGCCGCAGAGACGCCGTCGCAGGAGTTGACCTCGCTCCTTCAATGCGCGGCGGCCTCG
The DNA here is from genome assembly GCA_046598505.1 of Caulobacter sp. Classification (GTDB taxonomy): domain Bacteria; phylum Pseudomonadota; class Alphaproteobacteria; order Caulobacterales; family Caulobacteraceae; genus Caulobacter. The sequence continues at coordinate 2,791 of JBKJII010000405.1, forward strand.
GGGCTCTACAACGGCTTCGTCGAAGCGCCGGACAGCAGCCCGACCGATGCGGACAAGGCGCTGGTGGCGCAGATGGCGGCCGTCGACATGCGGTTCCAGATGCGTGAGCAGATTCTGGCCGACAGTCTGGGCGACGCGGCCGTCCAGCAGGTCGTCACCGGGATCAAGGCCGACATGTCGGCGAAGATCGAGCCGCTGCGCGCGCATGTTGATCCGCGCCGTGAAGTCATCGACCTGTATCGGCCGGTGATGGTGGCCTGTATCGCGCGCGGGGCTACGCTGCCGGCCACGTAGGCGCGCGAAAGGGGCCGGCACATGAAGACCTGGCGGATCGGCGTCATCGGCCTCGGCCAACGCATCGCCCACGTTCTGACCGCGATGAAGGAGGTCGGCTGGGACCTCAATGTCGCGGCGCATGTCGATCCCGCGCCGGTCGGGGCGCCGATCCTGTCGGAAGCCGGTATTGACGCCGGCCGGGCCTGCGCCGGCGTCTCTGAACTGCTGGCGGGCGGACCCTATGACCTGGTCATGATCGGCTCGCCCAATCACCTGCATCTGGAGCATCTGAACGCAGCGCTCGACGCCGACTGGCCGGTGTTCGCCGAGAAGCCGATTGTGCGGACGGAGGCCGAGACCGAAACCCTGGCCCGCCGCCTGGCGTTGGCCGGGACGCCGCCGCTCTATATCGGACTGGTCATGCGCTCGATGTCGATCGTGCGGGAGGTCATCGCCCGCGTCGATTCCGGGCAGCTGGGCGAAATCATCTCCATCGACGCGACCGAGCACCTGCCGCCCGAGCACGGCGGCTACTTGGCCCGCAACTGGCGACGGCGGCAGGAGTGGGGCGGGTCGTATCTGCTCGACAAGGTTTGCCACGACTTCGATATCTTCGGCCGGATCGTCGGCGCGCGGCCGGCGCGGGTGGCCAGCTTCGGCGGACGGCGCATCTTTACCCCCGACCGCAAGGATCTGCCGCGGACCTACGACAATGGCGAGGCGGCCTACGCCCTGCGCGACGCCGGCTGGGCCGGGGCCAATGACAGCTTCCAGTCCGACATGGACGTGACCGACCACCAGATGGCGCTGGTCGAGTATGAGAACCAGGTGCGGCTGTCGTTCCACGCCAACAGCCACGTCGCCCTGACCGAACGGCGCTGGTACGTGGCCGGGACCGAGGGGACGCTGATCGCCGATCTGGTGCGCAACCGGCTGATGGTTCGGCGGGCGCTGGATCGCGGCAGGCCGGAGCGGATCGACTATGGCGGCCGCACCGCGGACAGCCACAACGGCGCCGACCAGTCGATGGCGCGCGACCTGCTGGCCACGCTCGCAACCGGCGCGCCCTTCCCGGTCACACCCTGGGACTCGATGGAGGCCGGTCTGACGGTCATGGCCATTGATCAGGCCATGGCCGAGCGATCCGTCGTCGACTGCGAACCGATGTGGGCGCGCTACGACGCCGCCAGAGGCGTCAACAGGGCCTGACCGAGCAACTCCTGCAGCAGCGGCGAGCCCGGATAAGGATGGTGGCGGTACTGGCGGAAGCCCTCGGCCATGTCGACGCCGAAATCCCGCCCGCGCCGGCGAGCCCATGTCTCGAGTGACGCCACCTGGTCAGGAATCCCATGCTGGCGAGCGACCCAGCGGATCTGGCTTTCATGCGCCGCCAGCAAGGCCCGCTTGGTCTCGAACACAGACGCGATGTCCGCCCCGAAATCCGGAATGACCGGCACGCCCTGCCGGTCGCGCCCGCCGATCGGGTCCATGAAGTAGAGGTGCGGAATGGCGCCCAGCGCCGCCGCTGGCCCCGTGCGGTAGTTTGGCACTGAGGACGCGAAACAGGCGTCGCGCACCAGCTGGCTCGTGGCCTCGTGGTCGGGGTGATAGTCGGCGGCGGAGCTGGTGATGACGATGGCGGGGCGTGCGGCGCGGATCAACTCGGTGACCGTGCGGCGGGCGGCGTCGTCACTGAAGACCCCGAGGTCCGGCAGACCGGCGCAGCGATAATCGGCCCCGATGATCGCCGCCGCCGCCATGGCCTCCGCCTGACGAATTCGAGCCGTCTCCGCCGGCTCCGTCTCGGTCGAGCCCCCTTCGCCCGCCGTCAGGGTCGCCAGGGTGATCCGATGGCCTCCCTGAGTCAGCAGGGCGAGCGCACCGGCGCCCAGCGTCTCGATGTCGTCGGGATGGGCGTGAATGGCCAGAATGGCGGTCATGAAATGAATCCGGGCGCCGGTGCGCTCGCCCTGCTGGCTCAGGGAGGCCATCGGATCACCCTGGCGACCCTGACGGCGGGCGAAG
>JBKJII010000435.1:0-1776 GCA_046598505.1 Caulobacter sp.
CCCCGACGGCTACAAGCTCAGCGACGCCCGCGAACTGGAAATCGAGGCCCATATGGATGAGGGCCTGCAGGAGGGCCTTGTCGCCCCCGCCGACCTCGGACGCGTGCGCCGCGTGGCTGATTCCCAGGCCCGCTACATCGAGATCGCCAAGGCCAGCTTCCCGCGCCAGCTCAACCTCAACGGCCTGCGGGTGGTCATCGATTGCGCCAACGGCGCGGCCTACAAGGTCGCGCCAGAGGTGCTCTACGAACTGGGCGCCGAGATCATCCCGATCGGCGTCGCCCCGAACGGCGCCAACATCAACGCCGACTGCGGCTCGACCCATCCGGACGCGATGGTCCAGGCGGTCCGCGAATTTCGCGCCGATATCGGCATCGCGGTGGACGGGGACGCGGACCGGGTGGCGATCTGTGACGAGACCGGTCAGGTGGTCGACGGCGACCAGATCATGGCCATCGTCGCCGGCGCCTGGGCGGCCGAGAACCGGCTCAGCGGCGGCGGCATCGTCGCCACGGTGATGTCCAACCTCGGCCTGGAGCGGTTCATGGCCGCCAAGGGCCTGAAACTCGAACGCACCCCCGTCGGCGACCGCTATGTCATGGAGCGCATGCGCTCGGGGGGCTTCAACCTGGGCGGCGAGCAGTCGGGTCACGTCATCCTGTCGGACTTCTCGACCACCGGCGACGGCCTGATGGCGGCGCTGCAGGTGCTGGCCGTGCTGGTCCAGTCCGGCAAGCCGATGAGCGCCCTGGCCCGCCAGTTCGACCCGGTGCCCCAGCGCATGGAAAACGTCCGCTTCGCCAAGGGCGGCAAGCCGCTCGACAGCGACAGGGTCAAGGCCGCCATCGCCGATGCGGAGATCAAGCTCAACGGCTCCGGCCGCGTGCTGGTGCGCGCTTCAGGCACCGAACCCCTCATCCGCGTGATGGCCGAGGGCGACGATGAGGCGCTGGTGGCCGCCCTGGTCAGCGACATCGCCGGCGCGGTGAAGGCGGCGGCCTAGTCAAGCCATCTTGCCAGACCAGCGATTGCCCGGAATCGTTCAAGCTCAACTGGCGCGGGGGGGCGACCATGACCCAGGAATCCATATTTCTGCCGTTTCTCGCGCTCGGTGCGCTGACGTTTCTGGTGCTGACGCTGATACCGCTGCGGCGATTCCGGGCGGCGGCGGCGGGACAGGTCAAGCCGGGCGATTTCGCGCTCGGCGAATCGGCGAATGTGCCGGGGCATGTCGCCCTGCCGAACCGCAACTACATGAACCTGCTCGAGCTGCCGGTGCTGTTCTACGCCGCCTGTCTGGCGCTCTATGTGACCGGCACGGTGGCGACACTTCCGCTGGCCCTGGCCTGGACCTATGTCGGCCTGCGGGCGGCGCACTCGCTGGTGCATCTGACGACCAACACGGTGATGGTCCGGCTGACCTTCTTCGCGCTCAGTAACGCCGTCCTGATCGGCCTGTGGGTCGTGTTCGCGATTGGCATCTGGTCGAAGGCGATCTGATCGTTCGTGAAGGATTGCGATCGGGACAGACACCTGCGGGTGTCTGTCCCGTCAGGCCTCAAGCGCCAGCAGCGCGAAGCTGGCCAGCCAGTGCTCGCCCATGTAGTCGCCGGCCACATGGGGCAGGGCGCTTGCCAGATGCGTTTCGGCCGCCTCCAGCGCCACCGCCCGCACCTGGTCGTCCTCCGCGAAGGCCGAGGCGATCCCCCGCCAGCACCAGGCGCGGCTGAGGTTCAGTCCGTCGAGATGGGCGATCTTGCCGTCGCTACGGTCGCT
>JBKJII010000460.1:0-1339 GCA_046598505.1 Caulobacter sp.
GTGGAGAAGATGGTCGGAGCGACAGGATTCGAACCTGCGACCCCTTGACCCCCAGTCAAGTGCGCTACCAGGCTGCGCCACGCTCCGACATCTTCTCCGACGCGTCGCAAGCGATGCGTCGTGGGGAGCGCCCTTATAGGGACCGGGCCCCGGCGCGGCAACTCGAATTCAGCGGCCTTTGAGAAGCCCGTCGAGGCGGGCTTTGACGGCTTCCAGATCGGCCAGGGCGAAGCTCAGGCGGTCACGGGTTTCATTGCCGATATCAACCGGTTCGTCTGGCTGGAATACGCTGTCGGACAGAGCCGGCGGCGACCCGGCGCCCTCGCCCGCGACGGCCAGACGGCGAATGCCCTGCTCCTTGTGCAGCTTCTGCACGCCCTTGATGGTGTATCCTTCGTCGTGCAGCAGCGCGCGCACGCCGCGCAGCACGGTGATGTCCTGAGGACGATAGAAGCGCCGGCCGCCGGCCCGCTTCATTGGGCGAATGAATGAGAATTTGGTCTCCCAGAAACGCAGCACATGCTGGGGTACGCCCAGCTCATCGGCTGCTTCCGAGATCGTGCGGAAGGCGTTGGGGCCCTTCGCCACCGGGCCGGTCAGTCGCTGAGCGCGCGGTCGATCCGCGCCTTCATGACCTGCGAGGCGCGGAAACCGATCACCCTGCGGGGCTCGATCTCGGCCGGCTCGCCGGTCTTGGGATTGCGGCCCATGCGGGCGCGCTTGGCGCGCACCTGGAACACGCCGAATCCGGACAGTTTCACGGTTTCGCCACGCTCAAGCGCCTCGGCGACCAGGTCGAGCGTACGCTCCACCAGTCCGCCGCAATCCTGACGCGTAAGCCCCACTTCCTCGTGGACAGCTTCCGTCAATTCCGCTCGCGTGAGGGTTTCGCCCTTCATGCCCAGTCCCCGTCCCTTAAGACTATCGGTGCATGAGCCGATTGGTCCGTCAAGTCAAAGGGTTCCCGGCGGTACCCTAAACCGCGACTATAGGCGGATGACGCAGGCGCCCCAGGTCAGGCCGCCGCCCATGGCCTCGATCAGCAGCAGGTCACCCTGCTTGATCCTGCCATCGGCCATGCCATGGGCCCAGGCGAGCGGGATCGACGCCGCTGATGTGTTGGCGTGATCCTCGACGGTCTGGATGACCTTGTGCTCGTCGATACCGAGGCGATGGGCGACACCCTGGAGGATGCGCTTGTTGGCCTGGTGGGGGATGAACCAGTCGACGTCCGCGACCGCGACCCCGGCCTGGGCCGCCGCCGAGACCACGGCTTCGGAGATGTTGATCACCGCGTGCTTGAACACCTGGTTGCCGGCCATGCGCAGCTTGCCGACCG
>JBKJII010000065.1:0-3320 GCA_046598505.1 Caulobacter sp.
GCCGCAGACCGGGCGGTACTCGCGGGTGCAGACCTGAGGCCGCTTGCGGCAGATGCCCGAGCCGTCAGCGATGTGCTGCATCTCCGGCGTCATCGAGCAGTAGAGGCCCGACTGGCACTGGAAGCCGGCGATCCCGCCGCACATGCCACCCTCGGCGACGGGCGTGCGGCCCGGTGGGGGCGGCGGCGGCGGGGTGGGGCCATAGCCGCCGGGCGAACCGCAGGCGGCCGTGAGTGAAAGGAACATGGCGGCGGCGAGGCCGGCCTTGATGAAGCGTTTCATGAAGCGTCTCCGTCCGGGTCCCTCGCCCGAAGTCTGGTCTTTCAACGCCAGCCTGTCGAGAACGGTTCAACCGGCCTTGATCGGGGTGCGCAATTGGTCTGATCTGCGGCCTTCGTGTTTGGGACGGGCGAATGACATTCAGACTTCGAGCGGCGCTGGCCGCGACCGCGACGGCAGCCTTGCTGGCCGCCTGTGCGACGACCGGGACGACGGCGGGAACGCCGTCCAGGCCCGCGACGGCTTCGCCGGCAAAGCCGGTTCCGCCGGGACTTGATCCGGCCGCGCGGCCGGATGCCTTCCCGTCGACCTATCTGCCGTTCCCGTCCCGACCCACGGCGATCCGCGGCGCGACCATCCTGACGGCCACCGGCCAGCAGATCGCCGACGGGACCATCGTCTTCCAGGACGGCAAGATCCTTGCGGTGGGCGGGCCTGAGACGGCCATCCCCGACGGCGTCACCGTCGTCGACGGCCGCGGCAAGTGGGTGACGCCGGGCGTCATCGACGCGCACAGCCACCTCGGCGTCTACCCCTCCCCCGGCGTGCCCTCGCGCTCGGACGGCAACGAGGCGACCGACCCGGTGACTGCCAACGTCTGGGCCGAGCACAGCGTCTGGCCGCAGGACCCCGGCTTCAACCGGGCCCGCGCCGGCGGCGTGACGACCCTCCAGATCCTCCCGGGTTCGGCCAACCTGATCGGCGGTCGATCGATCACCCTGCGCAACGTGCCGTCGGTGACCATGCAGGGCATGAAGATGCCCGGCGCGCCCTACGGTGTGAAAATGGCCTGCGGCGAGAACCCCAAGCGGGTCTACGGCGGCAAGAGCCGCTCGCCATCGACCGCCATGGGCAACGTGGCCGGCTATCGCCGCGCGTGGATCGACGCGGCCGACTACGGCCGTCGCTGGGACGATTACCGCGCCAAGATCGCCAAGGGCGAGAAGGCCGACCCGCCCAAGCGCGACCTCGGCCTGGACACGCTGGTCGGCGTGCTACGCGGCGAAATCCTGGTGCAGAACCACTGCTACCGGGCCGACGAAATGGCCGTGATGATCGATGTGGCCAAGGAGTTCGGCTACAGGATCTCGATGTTCCACCACGCCTCGGAGGCCTACAAGATCGGGCCGTTGCTGGCCAGGGAAGGCATCTGCATCGCCACCTGGGCTGACTGGGCCGGCTTCAAGATGGAGTCCTACGACGGGATCGAGGCCAACGCCGCGATCACCTTCCGCTCCGGGGCCTGCGTGGTCATCCACTCCGACGACGCGACCATCACCCAGCGGCTGAACCAGGAAGCGGCGATCGCCATGGCCGCCGGCAACCGCATCGGCCTGAAGATCACCGAAGCCGAGGCCATCGCCTGGATTACCCTCAACCCGGCCAAGGCCATGGGTATCGACGGCCAGACCGGCTCGCTGGTCGCCGGCAAGCGGGCCGACGTAGTGCTCTGGAGCGCTGACCCGTTCAGCATCTACGCCCAGGCCGACAAGGTCTTCATCGACGGGGCGCTGATCTACGATCGGCACGACCCGCGCTATCAGCCAAAATCCGATTTCGAACTCGGCCAGCCCGGCGAAGGGGCCTTCCACCCATGAAACGCGCCCTCATCGCCTTCGCCGTCCTGGCGCTCGCCACCCCCGCGGCGGCCGAGACCGTGGCCATCGTCAACGCCCGGCTGGAAACCGCCGGCGCGGCCGGGATCATCTCCAGTGGAACCATCGTTCTCAGGGACGGCAGGATCGTCGCCGTCGGCGCCGGGGTCGCGGCGCCGGCCGGGGCACGGGTCATCGACGCCCATGGCGGCGTGGTTACGCCCGGGTTCATCGCCCCCTCCTCCAGCCTGACGGTCAGCGAAGTCGAGCAGGTCACGTCCACGCGGGATGACCGCTCAGGCAAGCTCTCGGCCGGGTTCGACATCAGCTACGGCATCAATCCCGCCAGCACGATGATCCCGCTGGCCCGCCAGACCGGCCTGACCCGCGCGGTCGCCACGCCGGTGCTGTCGCGCGGCGGCGACGGCCACAAGGATGACAGCGGGGCCGAAGACTTCGCCGGCGGCGGCGGCGGCGACGAGGGCGATCCGGCGATGTTCGCGGGTCAGGCGGCCATCGTCAGCCTCGCGGCCGGCGACATGGACCCGCTGGTCCGCGCCAAGGTCGCCGTGACGCTCGATCTGGGCGAAGCCGGCGCCCGCAACGCCGGCTCGCGCGGCGCGGCCATCGGCCTGGTCAAGGCGGCCTTCGAAGACGCCCGCGCCTTCGCCCGCAACCGGTCTGCCTATGACCGGGGCGAGAGCCGCGAGTTCGGCCTGTCACGCATCGATCTGGAAGCCCTGATCCCGGTGGTCGAGGGCCGCACGCCCCTGCTCGTCCGGGTGCACCGCGCCAGCGACATCCTGCAGGTGCTGCGCCTGGCCCGCGAGGAGAAGATCAAGGTCATCCTCGAGGGCGCCGAAGAAGGCTGGATCGTCGCACCGCAGATCGCGGCGGCGGGCGTTCCGGTGATCATCGACGCCCAGGCCGACCTGCCCGACAGCTTCGAAAGCCTCGGCGCGCGGCTGGACAACGCCGCCCGGCTGGCCGCCGCCGGCGTGTCGGTCTCCATCACCGGCAGCCGGGACGTCAACAACATGCGCCAGGCCCGCTTCAACGCAGGCCTGGCCGTGGCCAACGGCCTGCCGCGCGACCAGGCCATCGCCACCCTGACCGCCAACCCGGCGAAGATGTGGGGCATGACCACGGTCGGGACGCTGGAGGTCGGCAAGGAGGCGGACGTGGTGCTGTGGACGGGAGATCCGCTGGAGACCTCGACCTGGCCGGCAGCCGTCTTCATCGGCGGCGTCGAGCAACCCCAGAGCAGCCGCGCGTTTGAACTGCGCGACCGCTACCTCAAACCCGCGGCCAGCGGGTATCCGCCAGCGTATCAGTAGGCAGACCCGTTTTCGGTCTGTTCCAGTGAAGTAGACCGGAGGGAGGTCGCAGCGCTTGTTGCGGCCCCCTTCGCCTGTCAGGCTTGCGTCTGACGGGTCGCCGTCGGGG
>JBKJII010000086.1:0-1929 GCA_046598505.1 Caulobacter sp.
GGCTCCGGCGGCCACGCCTTCGCGGCGACCTATGCCGAGCATCAGCAAAACGTCGAGAAATGGCGCGCCTGGCGCGCCCGGACGGGCCGGTAGGTGGCGCTTTCCGGCATGACCGGGTTTGCCCGGGTCGAAGGCGCCGAAGGGGCCTGGACCTGGGCCGTTGAAGCCCGCTCGGTCAACGGCCGCAATCTCGACGTCCGGTTTCGCGGCCCGCCGGGGTTCGATCTGCTCGAGAAGGGTGTCCGCGAGGCGGCTCAGACCCGTTTCCAGCGCGGCCAGGTCAACGTCGGCCTGCAGGCCAGGCGCGCCGAGTCGGTCGCCGTCTCGGTCAACGTCGAGCAGCTGGACCGCTATCTCGCGCTGCTGGAGCCGATGGTGCAGGCCGGCCGCGCCCAGCCACCGTCTGCCGATGGGCTGCTGGCCCTGCGCGGGGTACTGGAAGCCGTCGACGCCGAGGATGACCCCGTGGTCCGCGCCGCCGTCGAAGCGGCCATGGCGAGCAGCCTGCTGGCTGCACTTGACGCCCTGAAGGCCTCACGCCTGTCGGAGGGCGTGGCCCTGTTTCCGGTGCTCACCGGCCAGATCGACCGGATCGCCCAGCTGGTCGCTGCCGCCGAGTCAGAAGCCGCAGGCCAGCCCGCCGTGATTCGCGACCGGTTCGCCCGCCGGCTGAAGGAGCTGGCCGGCGAGGCCGCCTCCGAGGAGCGCATCATCCAGGAAGCCGCCGCCATGGCCGTGAAGGCCGACGTGCGCGAGGAACTCGACCGTCTGACCGCTCACGTGGCCTCGGCGCGCGGTCTGCTGACGTCAGACACGGCCGCCGGCCGCCGGCTGGACTTCCTGACCCAGGAATTCATGCGGGAAGCCAACACCCTGTGTTCGAAATCGGCCACCCCGGCCTTGACCGCCATCGGCCTCGACCTCAAAGCGGTGATCGAGCAATTCCGCGAGCAGGTGCAGAATGTCGAGTGAGGAACCCCGCAAGACACGCGGCCTGATGCTGATGATCGTGGCGCCGTCCGGGGTGGGCAAGACCTCCCTGACCCGCCGCCTTGTCGCTGACCATTCGGACCTGCACCTGTCGATTTCGGCCACCACCCGGGGCGCTCGCCCCGGCGAGCATGAGGGCCGTGACTACCATTTCGTCGACCGCGGCGAATTCGACCGCATGATCGAGGCCGACGCCTTCCTGGAGTGGGCCGACGTCTACGGCAATCGCTACGGCAGCCCGCGCGCGCCGATCATGGACGCCCTGGCTCGCGGTGAGAGCGCCCTGTTCGACATCGACTACCAGGGCGCGATGAAGATCCACGCCCAGGCGCCCGACGACTCGGTGCTGGTCTACATCCTGCCGCCGTCGCTGGCCGAGATGAGCCGCCGGCTGCTGGCCCGCTCGCAGGATAGCGAGGAGGTCATCCGCGAACGCATCGCCCGCGCCAAGGACGAGCTCGTCCAGTGGGAGACGTTCGACTACGTGATCATGAACGAGGACTTCGACCGCGCCTACGCGGACCTGGCCCACATCTATCACGCCGAACGCCGCAAGGCCTCGCGCAACCTGTGGATCGCGCCGTTCGTGGACGAACTGCTCGCCGAGGAACTGCCGGAGCTGTAGGGGTGCGGGCCGTTGGGTCCTTCGAGACGCGATCCTCACGGATCGCTCCTCAGGATGACGTAGAGGGCTGGACTGCACTTCCATTCGTCATGGTGAGGAGCGAGGCGCGAGCCGAGCGTCTCGAACCACGCTACAGCGCTCGCGCCAGGGCCAGGAACCCTTCCACCGGAACGGTCTCTGCCCGCACGTTCGGGTCAATTCCAGCCGTCACGCACAACGCTTCGCCGCCCAGCACCCTGAGGCTCGAGCGCAGCATCTTGCGGCGTTGGCCGAAGGCGGCGGCGGTGACTTTTTCCAGCGCCGCGATCTCGGCG
>JBKJII010000133.1:0-6582 GCA_046598505.1 Caulobacter sp.
GGCACCGCACAGCCGCTCCGACGCATGCCAGACCAGCCCGGTGAAATAGCGCAGGCTGGAGGTTGACCCCAGCAACACAGCCTGCGCCCCGGCGGCGGTCATCAAGGTGCGCAGGGCGGCGAGCCGGCTCTGGCGTTCGGCGAGGCTGATTGGCGCGGGATTGGGCATGGGCGGGACTCCTTGGTGCGACAGTCTAGCCTAAAGCCGCCCCGCGTCCGCCAGCCGCTCGAGCAGCCAGACGCGGGCGGGCGGCAGGGGCCGGTTCAGCGGGCCGAAGACGAACTGTTCGAGGAAGTGGCCGGTCAGGTCGAAGCCGGCGCGGATGTCGCCGTCGCGCAAGCCACCCTGCGAGCCTAGCAGGAACCCCGGCAGCGGCAGCAAACGGTCAGCATAGGGCTCGCCCGCCGCGCGGCTGACGGCCCGGCCCGTGCGTGGGCTGATCCAGACCAGGTCGTCGGTCACGCCGGTCGAGGCGCATTTGCTGAGATCCAGGCCAAAGCCCAGTTCCTGCAGCAGCCCGGCCTCGAAACGCACGAAGATGGCAGGCCAGACGTCCGGCAGAGCGAAGGCGGCGCTCAGCGACTCGAAAGCGTAGAAGGCGCCCGGATGGGGCTCCCGCTCCGGCAGGGCGCCGGCGGCCACGGCGGCGGCGGCGGCCAGCCCGGCCAGGGCCATCGGGTCGTCGAACAGGGCCGACGGCCCCTCCCCGACCGGTTCGAGAATCGCTGCGCCCAGCTGGCCCTCGGTCCGCGCCCGGTAGCCGGCCCGCACCCGGGCTCCGGCCTGCAGGAACGGCTTCATCCGCCGCGACGCTCCGCCGGCCACATGCGCCGCGAACCGGCCGTGCTCCTCGGTCAGCAGATCGACGATCGCCCCGGTCTCGCCGTGAGACCGGGCCGACAGCACGAAGGCGTCGTCTTCCCATTCCATAATCCGGGGATACCGCTGTCGCAGCCTTAGAACCACCCCCACGGTCATGGCCCGTACAAGCCGGGCCGTGACGGAAAGCAGAGTTAGTGGGCCGCCGCCTCGAAGGCCTTGATCTTGCCGGTCATGTCCTTGGCCAGATCGTTGGGGATCGGGAAGGTCAGGGCGTACTGCGACACCCTCCAGCCGTCAGCGGTCAGGACCAGCGTGCCGGTCCCCCGGCTGGTGCCGTAGCTTTTGCTGTCGAGCAGTTCGTCGAACCAGGCCACGCAGCGGCAGTCGATCGGGGCGATGGTGATGTGCCGTTCGCGCGGCGCGTAGGTCCAGCCCTGCCCCTTGGCGAAATAGGGCATGGCGTAGCCGCGGAATTGTTCCAGGGTCCACCGCTCGCCGGCGTCGGTGCCCAGATAGGTGGCGTCGGGCGTGTAGAGGGCGAAATAGGCCGGCCCGTCCGCCTTGTCCGCGGCGGCGTGCAGGGCGTCGAGGACGACGCCGATATCCTGCTCGGGGGTGGCGGCCTGGGCGGGGGCCGCGATCAGGCCCGTCAAGAGGACGAGGATCAGAGCAATTTGGCGCATTTTACCTCCGCTCATCCCGGCGAAGGCCGGGACCCAGGTGTTTTTGAAACAGCTGCTCGCCCGTCCGGCAAGTCCGGGTTCCACCCGTACCGTCCGCTGAGGCCTTGAAAAAAACCCGGGTCCCGGCCTTCGCCGGGATGAGCGGAATGTGGAGCCGGTCCTGATCCCTAAACGTCGAAATCCAGCCCCAGGCCCTCATACGTTTCCCGCTCGTCGGCCCAGTTCTCCCGGACCTTCACATGCAGGAACAGGTGAACCTTGCGGTCGAGCAGGTCGCTGAGTTCGGTGCGGGAGGCCGAGCCGATCCATTTCAGGGTCTGGCCCTTGTCACCGATGATGATCGCCCGCTGACCGTCGCGCTCGACGAAGACGGTCTGTTCGATGCGCACCGAGCCGTCGCGGCGCTCCTCGAAGGCGGTGGTCTCCACGGTGGCGGCGTAGGGCAGTTCCTCGTGGACGCGCAGATAGAGCTTCTCGCGGGTCAGTTCGGCGGCCAGCAGGCGCACCGGCAGGTCGGCGGTCTGGTCTTCCGGATAGAGCCAGGGGCTTTCCGGCATCAGCCCGGCCAGGCGGTCGCGCAGATCGTCGACCCCGGCGCCGGTGGCCGCGGAGATCATGAACACCTCGGAATAGACGCCGGTCTCGAACAGGGCCTGGGCCACGGCCAGCATGCGCTCGCGCTTGACGCCGTCGATCTTGTTCAGGGCCAGGATGGCCTGACGTTTGGCGCCCTTGAGACCCTCGATGATGGTCTGGACGTCCTGCACGGCCTTCTTGTCGGCGCCGGCGGCCTTGCCCTCGGCGGTCATGGCCAGCTCGGCCTGGACATCGACCAGATGCACCACGGCGTCGGCGTCCTCGGCCCCAGACCAGGCCGAGCGGACCATGGCGCGGTCCAGGCGGCGGCGCGGGGTGAAGATGCCGGGCGTGTCGACCAGCACGATCTGAGCCTGGCCGGCCATGGCGACGCCGCGCACGGGGAAGCGCGTCGTCTGGACCTTGCGGGTGACGATGGAGACCTTGGCGCCGACGAGGCGGTTGGTCAGGGTCGACTTGCCGGCGTTTGGCGCGCCGATAATCGCGGCGAAGCCCGCGCGGGTGGGGGATGAAGCGTTCATTGCGGCGGCCTGTAGCACAGGGCGTCCTAGTCGTCGCGGCCCTCGCGCCTGAGCAGCATGGCCAGCGCGGCGGCCTTTTCGGCATCCTGGCGGGAACGGCCCTCCCCGCGCTCGGGGTCGAAGCCCTGCACGGTCGCCTCGACCGTGAACGTCGGCGCGTGATCGGGACCGGTGCGGGCCACCACGGCGTACAGCGGCAGGGGCAGCCCGAGGCCCTGGGCCCATTCCTGCAACTGCGTCTTGGGATCGCGATCGCGGCTGGCGGCGGGATTGTCGAACTCATCCTGCCAGGCGGTGTTGAAGAAGGCCCGCGACGCCTCGAGCCCGCCGTCGATGTAGAGCGCCGCCATCAGCGCCTCACAGGCGTCGCCCAGCACGCCGTCGGATTCGCGGGCGCCGATCTTGGTCGCCGAGCCGGAGAGCCGAAGAGCCGGCGCCAGGCCGATCCGGCGGGCCACACGGGCGCAGGCCTTGCCGTTGACCAGCGCCGCGAGCCGGGGCGACAGCACACCCTCCTTGGCGTCGAGGTCCAGCGCCAGCAGCCGCTCGGCCGCCAGCAGGTTCAGCACCCGGTCGCCGAGGAACTCCAGCCGCTCGTTGTGACGCACCTTGCGCGCGCCGTCGCCAACGCTCGCATGGGTCAGGGCCCGCTCGAGCAGCTCACGGTCTTCGAAGACATGACCGATCCGGCTTTCGAGGGCGGCGATCGCCTCGACGCGGCCGTTCATTTGAGGACGTGGAAGAACCGGCTGGGACGGGCGTCGAGGAACCAGGTCCAGGGCTTGAACAGTGTCGCGTTGCCGTTCCACGACAGCAGGATAATCCGGGCATGGCCGACCAGGTTTTCCGCCGGCACAAAGCCGACGCCGCTGGCTTCCGGCGCGACCCGGCTGTCCAGCGAGTTGTCTCGGTTGTCGCCCATGAAGAAGTAGTGGCCTTCCGGCACGACATAGACGCCGGTGTCGTCGACATCGCCGCGCGGACCGCAGTCGTAGGTGATGTAGTTGCGGCCGATCATGTTGGTTTCGCGGAAGCGCTGAACCGTCGAGCCGTTCCAGCAGGTGCCGGGGTCACCGGGGCCGTCATAGACGCGGGTGATGGTCTTGCCGTTGACCGAGACGACCCCGTTCGTGACCTGGATCCGGTCGCCCGGCAGGCCGATCAGGCGCTTGATGTAGTCGGTCTTGTTGTCCGACGGCAGCTTGAAGACGATGATGTCGCCACGTTTGGGCACGCTGGCGAAGATGCGACCCTTGAACAGCGGCGGGCTGAACGGGATCGAGTGCTTGCTGTAGCCGTAGCTGTATTTGCTGACGATGATGTAGTCGCCCTTGAGCAGGTTGGGCTCCATCGACGCCGACGGGATGGTGAAGGGCTGGAACAGGAAGACGCGCAGCACCAGCGCGATCAGCAGCGCGTAGACCACCGTCTTGACGATCTCGATGGTCTCTTCGACCGCGCCATTTCCGGTTCCGCTCTCGCCGGCCGGGCCTTCGTCGTTGCGGATATCGAGCGCAAGGGGCTCGGAATCGGACAGGTTCTGCCCTTGCGGTTCGGCGGCGTCAGTCATGTGCGCGCGCGGCTCTCTTCTCGATGATGCGGGGACAGCCCCGGTGTCTGGTTAGTCTGCCAATACGACACCGGCAAGCTTCCCGCCCGTTAACTCGCCTTCGTGGCGTATTGCGGGCCGGAAAAGCCTTCTAGCGCAGGGAGTGGAAGAACCGGTTCCAGCGCAGGTTCAGCCAGGTCCAGGGCTTGTAGACGGCCGATCCCTCTTTCCAGGAAATCATCACCGTCTCGGCCTTGCCCACGAGATTCTCCGCCGGGACATAGCCGACACCGCCGGCCTCGGCGCTCACCCGGCTGTCCAGCGAGTTGTCGCGGTTGTCGCCCATGAAGAAGTAGTGGCCGTCGGGCACGATGTAGACGGGTGTATTGTCCAGATCCCCTTGGCCGCAGTCGTAGGTGACGTACTGGCGGCCGTCAGGGTTGGTCTCGAGAAAGCGCATCGGCGTGGCGCGATTTGGACAGGCGCTGCTGTCCCCCTCAGCGACACCGTCGGCGACTCGCGGCAGAGCCACGCCGTTCACAGAGAGGGCGCCGGCGGTCACCTGGATGGTGTCGCCGGGCAGGCCGATCAGTCGCTTGATCAGGTCCTTGTGGCCCTCCGCCGGCGTCTTGAACACGATGACATCGCCACGTTTCGGCGTGCCGGCGAAGATTCGACCGTGAAACAGCGGCGGCGAGAAGGGGATCGAGTTCTTGCTGTAGCCGTAGCTGAACTTGGACACGACGACGTAGTCGCCGATCAGCAGGTTTGGTCGCATCGACGACGAGGGAATGGTGAAGGGCTGGAAGATGAAGATGCGCAGCACCAGCGCGATCAACAGCGCGTAGCCGATGGTCTTGGCCATCTCCAGCAACTCGTCCTGCGGCGGCGAGTCGGTGGCAATCTCTTCCGGCCCAGGCGCGGCTTCAAGCGGCGGCGCGGCGTCTTCGGGGAGACTGTCTTCAGCGTCGGCCATCGCGGCGGACCTTCTCTTGCAACCGACGGGCTGACCGCCCCTTGGGCCTTATGTAGCAACGCGCGGCGGAAGCGCCCGTTAAATCGTCGTCATGCCGGGGCGGGCACGGCCTCAATGATCACGAAGGCCTGAGCGTAAGGATAGTCGTCGGTCAGCGACAGGTGAATTACCGGGACCATGCCCTCGGGCATGATCTCAGTCAGTCGCTCGGCCGCACCGCCGGTCAGGGCCATGGTCGGCTTGCCGCTGCGCATATTGACCACCCCCATGTCGGCCCAGTGCACGCCGCGTCGGGGTACACCGGTGCCAAGCGCCTTGGCGCAGGCTTCCTTGGCCGCGAACCGCTTGGCGTAGCTGGCCGCCCTGCCCCCTTGAGCATTGACCTTCCGCTCGGACCGCTCGCGCTCGACGGCGGTGAAGGTGCGGTCGATGAACCGTTCGCCGAACCGCTCCAGCGTCTTCTCGATGCGCCGGATGTCGCTGAGGTCGGAGCCGATGCCGACGATCACGCGGCCAACTCTGCTCTTGCTGCATCCATCAGCGCGCGCATGCGCTGGATGGCCGGGGCCAGGCCGGTGAAGATCGCTTCGCCAATCAGGAAGTGGCCGATGTTGAGCTCCATCAACTCCGGAATGGCCGCGACCGGTTTGACGGTGGCGAAATCGATGCCGTGCCCGGCGTGCACTTCGAGCCCGAGATCTCCGGCCAGTCGGGCGCCGGCGCGCAGCCGCTGCAGAATGACCTCGGCCCGGTCGAACTCGCCCGCGCGAAACGCGTCGCAATAGGCGCCGGTGTGGAGTTCCACGACCTGGGCGCCGACGTCCGCCGAGGTCTGGATCTGTTTCGGGTCAGCCTCGATGAACAGCGACACGCGGCAGCCGGCTTCCCTCAGCCGCTGGACCGCCGGGGCGATGCGGTTGTGGCCGCCGGCCACGTCGAGTCCGCCCTCGGTGGTCACCTCCTCGCGACGCTCGGGCACCAGACAGGCGGCATGCGGGCGGTGGGCTACGGCGATGCCGAGCATCTCGTCGGTCACCGCCATCTCGAAGTTCAACGGCTTGCCACGCTTTAGGCAGAGGTCGGCCAGCACCTCGATATCCGCGTCGGAGATATGCCGGCGATCCTCGCGTAGATGCGCGGTGATCCCGTCCGCGCCGGCGGCCAGCGCGAGCTCGGCCGCGCGCGCGGGTTCCGGATAGCCGGCGCCCCGGGCGTTCCGGATGGTGGCCACATGGTCGATGTTCACGCCGAGGCGGAGGGACTGGATCATGGTCATTGCGTGGTTCGAGACGCTCGCCTGATGGCTCGCTCCTCACCATGACGATTTATGGGCAGGCCTTCCATATCCGTCATCCTGAGGAGCGCGATAGCGCGTCTCGAAGGACGCACTGTGACATTGCAATCAGCCTCTAAGCCTCCGGCTCCCCGGGTCCT
>JBKJII010000244.1:0-1572 GCA_046598505.1 Caulobacter sp.
GAGGCCAGGGCCGCGCATTCGGCCATGGTCACGCTGGCGCGCGCGATCGGGTTGGTCAGGTGGAAGGCGGTCACGGCGGCGCCGAACGGCTCGTCCGAAAGCTTGCCGGCGTCACCCACGGCGCCCAGGTCAAACACGGTCGGACCCGAGCCCGGCGCGTAGTCGATCTGGCCGAAGGTCGGGCGGTCGGCGAACAGCTTCAGCCGCAGCTGGTCGAGGCTGTCGTAGGGCAGCTTGGCCCCGACATGCTCGGACAGGGCCCGCAGGATCGACCAGTCTTCCTTGGCCTCGCCCTTGGGGAACACGGCGCGTTCGCCCATCTGCACCCGGCCCTCGGTGTTGGCGTAGAGGCCGTTCTTCTCGGTGTAGGCGGCCCCCGGCAGGATCACGTCGGCCTTGTGGGCCCCGCGGTCACCGTGGCTGCCCAGATAGACGGTGAAGGCGCCGGAGGCCGAGGCCTCGATCTCGTCGGCGCCCAGCAGGAACAGCAGCTCCAGCTTGCCCGGCTTGACCATGTCGGCGGCGGTCAGACCGCCCTCGCCCGGCAGGAAGCCCAGGTCGAGACCGGCGACACGGGCCGCCGCGCTGTGCAGCACGTTCCAGCCGTTCCAGCCCTCGCGGACGAGGTTGAAGCTCCTGGCCAGACCGGCCAGCGCCTTCAGCACCGCGCCGCCGTCGGCGCGGGCAAGAGCGCCTTGGCCGATGATGATGGCCGGGTTCTTCGCGCCCTTGAGCGCCGTGACAAAGTCGGACTTGCTCTTGGCCAGTCCTGTGATCGAGGCCGGACCGGCACCGAGGTAGTCGTAGTCGTAGGTCAGGTCGGCGGCCTGGCCGATCACGCCGAAGCGCGTCTTGCCGGTCAGCCACTGCTTGCGCAGGCGGGCGTTGAACACCGGCGCCTCGAGGCGCGGGTTGGTCCCGACCAGCAGCACCACGTCGGCCTGCTCGATGCCGGCCAGGGTGGTGTTGAACAGCCAGCTCTCACGCGGACCGGCGCCGAGCGCCGTTCCGTCCTGGCGGCAGTCGAGGTTCGTCACCCCCAGGCCGCCGAACAGGTCGAGCGCAGCCTTCATCGACTCCGCGTCCTGCAGGTCGCCGGCGATGACGCCGATCTTGTCGGGGCTGGTGGCCTTCACCTTGCCGGCGACGGCGGCGAAGGCTTCGCCCCAGGTCGCAGGGCTGAGCTTGCCGCCCACCCGCACATAGGGGCGGTCGAGGCGCTGGCGGCCGAGGCCGTCGACGGCGTAGCGGCTCTTGTCGCTCAGCCACTCCTCGTTGATGTCCTCGTTGATCCGCGGCAGGGCGCGCATCACCTGGGCGCCGCGGCTGTCGATCCGCACCGCGCTGCCGAGCGCGTCCATGACGTCGACGCTCTGGGTCTTCTTCAGTTCCCAGGGCCGGTAGTTGAACGTCCAGGGCTTGTGGGTCAGGGCGCCAACCGGGCAGAGGTCGTTGACGTTGCCCGACAGTTCGCTGGTCACCGCCGCGCCCAGATAGGTCGTGATTTCAACGTCTTCGCCGCGCGAGATCAGGCCAATCTCGGGGACGCCCGCCACTTCCGTGATGAACCGC
>JBKJII010000277.1:0-2014 GCA_046598505.1 Caulobacter sp.
CTGCCGCCGAGGCCGTGCTGGCCCAGCCGCCGGGCACCGTGCAAGGCCGCCTGCGCATGACCGAGCAGGGCGAGATGATCGCCCGCCGCTACGGCGACCAGCCGACGGCGCGCCGCAATCTGGAAAGCCTCGTTGCGTCTGTGTTGATCGCGACCAACGACCGGCGCGGCGCGGGACCCTCGGACACGGCCCGCTCAGCCATGGACGCCCTCGCCGCCGGCTCGTTCGCGGCCTATCGCGCCCTGGTCTATGAGACGCCCGGCTTCACCGACTTCTTCTGGGGCGCCACGCCGATCGGCGAGATCGTCCAGCTCAACATCGGCAGCCGGCCGGCCTCGCGCACCGCCAGCCGGGCCATCGAGGACCTGCGAGCCATCCCCTGGGTGTTCAGCTGGTCACAGGCGCGGTTCATGCTGCCCGGCTGGTACGGCTTCGCCGGCGGCGTCGCGCGGGCCGGCCTGACGATCCCGCAACTGGCTGACCTGTCTGACGAGTACGACTTCTTCGCCGCCCTGCTGTCGAACATGGAACTGGCCCTGGCCCAGAGCGACATGACCATCGCCGCCCGCTACGCCGGGCTGGCGAAGGATGTGCCGGGGTCGGAGGCGATCATGGACGTCATCCGCGCCGAGCACGACCGGGCCGTGGAGATTGCCCTCGCCATCCGCGGCGGAACGAAGCTGCTGGACGACCGCCCGGACCTTCAGGAGTCCGTCGAACTGGCCGCCCAGGCCGTCGACCCGCTCAACTTCCTGCAGCTCGAACTGCTCTCCCGCCGGCGCGCCGGCGACGAGGACGAGCAGCTGCGGCTGGCCATCCAGCTGACGGTTGCCGGCGTCGCGGCGGGACTGAGGAACACAGGTTGATCATGACGGTTTCCGACGTCCACCGCTCGTTGTTGCGAGAAGCCTACGACATGGTTCTGGCGCGATGGCCCGATGTCATCGTGCCGGGAACGAAGACGTTTCACCTCGGCGGCGGCTGTAACATGCGCGCCTTGAATGAGATCCACGAGCCGATCGATGACTGGGCGGCTTCCGAGGATTTCGAGGGCGGCGTCGAGGAGATCATCTCCACCGTAGAGCACTATCTAGCTGTCTGCATTCACGATGCGCTGCGAAACCTGACGCAGCTCCGCAAGGCTGATGTCGATTTCGAAGCGTTCGCTTCGAGATTTGACGGACATCCGAGCTTCCGTGTCGTGGACTGAGGCCCCCGAGCCATATTGATCAGAGGGTCTGCTGACGCCGCGGTAGGCTTCCCCTCCCGCTTCCGCTCCCTTACTGCACTGACCAAACACCACGCACCAAAGGGAAGCGCCACCATGGCCCTCGACGCCGAAACCCGGGACCAGTTCATCGACACCCTGCGCCGGTTCGTCACCGAGCGGCTGCGGCCGCTCGAGGCCCAGGTGGCCAATGACGACAAGGTGCCCGACAGCATCATCAAGGAACTGGCGGATCTGGGCCTGTTCGGCATCTCGATCCCCGAGGAATACGGCGGACTCGACCTCTCGATGGAAGACGAATGCCTGGTGGTGTTCGAGCTCGGCCGCACCAGCCCGGCGTTCCGGTCCGAGATCGGCACCAACGTCGGCATCGGCAGCCAGGGTCTGGTGATGTTCGGCACTGACGAGCAGAAGGCCAAATGGCTGCCCGGCATCGCCTCGGGCGAGACAGTGACCAGCTTCGCCCTGACCGAGCCGGAAGCCGGCTCCGACAGCGCCGCTGTGCAGACCCGCGCGACCCTGGACGGCGCCGACTACGTGCTGAACGGTTCCAAGCGCTACATCACCAACGCCGGCAAGGCCGGCCTGTTCACGGTGATGGCCCGCACCAATCCGGACGTGAAGGGCGGCGCCGGGGTCTCGGCCTTCATCGTGCCCAGCAACCTGCCCGGCATCACCGTCGGGAGACCTGAGAAGAAGATGGGCCAGCAGGGCGCCCAGATCCACGACATCACCTTCGACAACGTCCGCGTCCCGGCCTGGAACCGCCTGGGCGGCGAGGGCGAG
>JBKJII010000012.1:0-2660 GCA_046598505.1 Caulobacter sp.
GGAGGGGGTGCGCTCAGGTCTCGGGTGACCCCGTCAGTTGGCTTCGCCGACAGCTCCCCCGATGGGGAGCATCTACAGATCGGCGCCGACCTCGGTTGTGATTAGACTGCCGCACCAAGGAGTCCCGCCCATGCCCAATCCCGCGCCGATCAGCCTCGCCGAACGCCAGAACCGGCTTGCCGCCCTGCGCACCCTGATGGACGCCGCCCGAGTGCAGGCGGTGCTGCTGGGGGCGACCTCCAGCCTGCGCTACTTCACCGGGCTGGTCTGGCATGCGTCGGAGCGGCTGTGCGGGGCCATCCTCCATGCCGACGGGCGGCTGGAGTACATCTGTCCGGCCTTCGAGCGCGAGAAGGTCGCGGGCATTGTCGGCCTGCCCGGCGATATCCTGACCTGGCAGGAGCACGAAAACCCTTATGCCCTGGTCGCCGACCGGCTGGGGCTGACGGGCAGGCTGGCTGTCGATGACCAGATCGCCCTGTTCATGTTCCTCGGCCTGCGCCGGGCCCTCGGCGATGACCGCCTCGCCGACGCCGGGCCGCTCACAAACCGCCTGCGCCGCTGCAAGTCGCCGGCCGAGATCGCGCTGATGACCCGCGCCAAGGCCATCACCATCGAGGTCCACCGCCGCGCCTGGCAGAGCCTCACGACCGGTGTGCGGGCCTCGGAGGTCGAGCGGTTCATCGACCAGCAGCATCGCGCCCTTGGCGGCGAGGGCGGCTCGAGCTTCTGCATCGTCTCCTTCGCCGAGGACACCTCCCTGCCGCATGGCGGCGAGACCGACCGTGCCCTGGCCGAGGGCGACATGGTGCTGATCGACACGGGCACGACGCTCGACGGCTACAACAGCGACATCACCCGCTCCTATGTGTTCGGCGAGGCGACGCCGCGCGTGCGCCGCATCTGGGACATCGAGAAGGAAGCGCAGGGCGCCGCTTTTGCCGCCGCCGCCCTCGGCCGCCCCTGCGAAAGCGTCGATGACGCCGCCCGCGCGGTGCTGGTGCGCCATGGCCTCGGCCCCGACTACCAGCTGCCCGGCACGCCCCACCGCACCGGCCACGGCATCGGCCTGGACATCCACGAAGGCCCCTATCTGGTGCGCGGCGACGCCACGCCGCTGGAAGTCGGCATGTGCTTCTCCAACGAGCCGATGATCGTCGTCCCCGGCGCCTTCGGCATCCGGCTGGAGGACCACTTCCACATGACGGTCGACGGGCCGGCGTGGTTTACCCGGCCGCAATTCAGTCTCGACGATCCGTTCGGGGATTTGGGCGACTTCCAGCCGTGAGCCTGCCGGTCGTCGATATCGGCCCGTTGTTCGGGACAGACACCGCTGCCCGCGCGGCTGTGGCGGAGCAGATCGGCGCGGCCTGTCGGCGGGACGGGTTTTTCTATGTCACCGGTCACGGCGGGGAGGGGCTGTTTGCTGCGCTGGAAGCCGAGAGCCGGCGGTTCTTTGACCTGCCGCCGGATGACCGCCTGGCCATCGCCATGGCCAACGGCGGCCCGGCCTGGCGCGGCTTCTTTCCAGTCGGCGGCGAACTGACGTCCGGCAAGCCAGACCTGAAGCAGGGCCTCTATCTCGGCGAGGAACTGGGCGAGGACGACCGCCGGGTCGTCGCTGGCTGGCGGATGCACGGCGCCAACCAATGGCCGGCCGTCCAGCCGTCACTGCAGCCGGTGGTGAGGGCCTGGATGGACGCCATGACCCGCGCCGGCCACGCGCTGCTGGAGGGTGTAGCGCTGAGCCTTGGTCTGTCGGCCGGCTATTTCCGCGACCACTACACGGCCGACCCGACCGTGCTGTTCCGCATCTTCCACTACCCGGCCACGCCGCCGTCCGACGGTCAGGCCTACAGCTTCGGCGTCGGCGAGCACACCGACTACGGGCTGCTGACCCTGCTGGCCCAGGACGACAAGGGCGGGCTGCAGATCAAGGGTCGGGACGGGGTCTGGTTCGACGCCCCGCCGATCCCCGGCGCGCTGGTGGTCAACATCGGCGACATGCTCGACCGGCTGACCCAGGGCCTTTATCGCTCGGCCCCGCACCGGGTCACCAACACCAGCGGCCGCGACCGCCTGAGCTGGCCGCTGTTCTTCGACCCGGCGTTCGACGCCGTCGTCGAACCCCTGCCGCTGGCCGCCAACGTCCGTCGCGAGGCGCGCTGGGATGACGCGGACCTCGACGCGATCAGCGGGCCGTACGGCGACTACCTGCTCGGCAAGGTCGGCAAGGTGTTTCCGGCGCTGAAGGCGACGGTGCTGGAATAAGGGGACAGCTTACTCATTTCCCGTTGAGCCGGCCGCCGGTCGGGGAAATGAGTAAGCTGTCCCCTTATTCCCTTATTCCCGGGCGAAGGAAGATCGCTACACCGCCACATCCAGCCGCTCCAGCCCCCGGAAGAACGGCAGCGTGCGCCATTCCGGCGGCTCGTCCGGCCGGGCCAGGCGCAGGTCGGGGAACCGCTGGAACAGCTTCACCAGCGCCACCTGCGCCTCCAGCCGGGCCAGCGGGGCGCCGATGCAGATGTGGGCGCCGCCGCCGAAGGCCACATGGGGCTTCCTGGCCCGGCTGACGTCGAAGCGGTGCGGGTCCTCGAACACCTCGGGGTCGCGGTTGGCGGCGCGCAGCAGCAGCATCATCGACTGGCCGGCCTTCA
>JBKJII010000118.1:0-6534 GCA_046598505.1 Caulobacter sp.
CCGCTGATCGCCGAGGATCAGGCCGAGCGCCTGGCGACGCTGGAAGACAGCTTCGGGTGATCCACGAAAGCCTCACCGTCATGGCCTGGCTTGTCCGGGCCAAGACGGACGCAGGGCAGGCCTTGCCCTCCCCGTTCCGCTGAGGCACTCCAGCACCCATGCGCGCCACCGTCTCCGCCCTCTACCGTCACCCCGTCAAGGGCTTCACGCCCGAGCGGCTGGCGGCGGCTGATCTGGTGGTCGGACAGACTTTTCCACAGGACCGGATGTATGCGGTCGAAGTTGGAGACAGCGGGTTTGATCCGACGGCGCCGGTGTTCGTGCCCAAGTCGAAGTTCGCGGTTCTGGCCCACATCGCCAACGTGGCGAAGGCCCGGACCCGGTTCGACGACGCCACGGGCCTGTTCCACGCCACGGCCTACGGCCATGCGAATTTTGCGGGCGATCTGACCGGGCAAGCGGGCCGCGGCGCTTTCGCAGCCTGGCTGACCGGGCTGCTCGGCGAGGACACGCGCGCGACGCTGAAGGTGCTGGAAGGCCCGGGCGCCTGGCGGTTCACCGACCACCCCCTGGGCCACGTATCGATCATCAACCTGGCCAGCCTGCGCGACCTGGAAGCGAAGATTGACCGGCCTCTCGATCCGCTGCGGTTTCGCGCCAACCTCTATGTCGAGGGCTGGCCAGCCTGGATCGAGAACGACTGGAAGGACCGGACCCTGACGGTCGGCGGCGCGACCGCCACGGTGTTCAAGCCGATCGTCCGCTGCGCCGCGACCCATGTGGACCCGACCACCGCCGAGCGCGATATCGACGTGGTCAAGGCGCTGTTCGACACCTATGGCCACACGCTCTGCGGCATCTATGTCCAGACAACCGTCGCCGGCCGCGTGGCGGAAGGCGATCATCTGGAGCTGATGACGTGACCACCCTTGTGAAAGCCTGGAAGGCGGGCGGCGAGCGGCTCAAAGCCGTCGGCATCGACCAGCCGGCCATCGACGCGCGTCTGATGCTGGAAGCGGCGGCCGGGGTCAGCCGGCTGGAGATCGTCACCGAGCCCTACCGCGAACTGACCGCCGAGCAGGAAGCCGCCTATGACGTCTACCTTGAGCGCCGCAGCCGGCGCGAGCCGGTCAGCCTGATCCTCGGCCGCAAGGGCTTCTGGAAGATCATGCTCAACGTCAACAGCGCGGTGCTGACGCCGCGGCCCGAGACCGAGGTGATCGTCGACGAGGCCCTCAAGGGCTTCCCCGAGCATATGGCGTTCAACATCCTCGACCTGGGCGTCGGGTCCGGCGCCATCCTTCTGTCGATCCTCGCCGAACGGCCGGCGGCCAGGGGGCTGGGCGTCGACATTTCCGAGGACGCGCTGGCCGTGGCGCGGGAGAACGCAGCCAATCTCGACCTCGACGGCCGCACGGCCCTGTTGCGCGGCGATTGGGCGGCGGGCCTGGGCGACGCGGGCTTTGACCTGGTCGTCGCCAACCCACCCTACATTCCCACCCACGTGATCGAGACGCTGGATCCGGAGGTTCGTGACCACGATCCACGCCTGGCGTTGGACGGTGGCGCGGACGGCCTCGACCCCTATCGCATCCTCGCCCCGCAGATCCTGCGCGTGCTGAAGCCCGGCGGGCTGTTCCTCGTCGAGATCGGCTACGACCAGAGCGCCGACGTCGAGGCGCTGTTCCGTGAGGCCGGCGCAAGCGGTGTGCGAACGATCCAGGACCTGGGCCTGCGCGACCGCGTTGTCGCGGGTTCCAGAAACCCCTTGGAAACAGGGGCCTGAGGCGCTACATCTGACTCGTCCCCACTCAGAACGCCGTAGCGATTGACTGCAATCAACGGCGGGCGCGCGAGGTCCCAAGCGGACCGGGTCGCGGCGCTGAAAGCCGGGCGGGAACAAAGAACAGCGTCTTTTTCGAAACAACAAAAGCGGGCGGCAAGCCCGAACCAGTATCCAGAACCGGCCCGCGCCAATGACCGCTGTGTCACGCGCCTGCCGGCAGGTCGAAGGGTAACATGAGAGATTTCAAGGGTATGAAGCGTCAGCGCGGCCGCAATCGCGGTGGCAGCACTGGCGGTAACCAGGGCGGCAAGCCCCAACAACACAACGCCAACCGGGCGTTCGATTCCAACGGTCCCGAAGGCATCAAGGTGCGCGGCGCGGCGCAGGGCGTCTTCGAGAAGTACCAGCAGCTGTCGCGCGACGCCGCGTCCGGTGGCGACCGGGTTCTGGCCGAGAATTATCTGCAGCACGCCGAGCACTATTTCCGCACGCTGCGCGCCATGCAGCCGCACCGCCCGGTGTCCGACATCGTCGGCCGCGAGCAGTTTTCCTCAGGCTTCGACATCGATTTCGAAGCTGAACCGGGCGATCCGCCCGAGGGCGGCTACGTCGAGCAGACTGACAACGGCAACGGCAACAGCGAAGGCCAGCAGGACAACCGCGACGGCCAGCGCTTCGACCGCCAGCAGCGCGACGGCCAGCAACGCGACGGCCAGCGCTTCGAAAATCGTGATCGCCAGCAGCGTGATGACCGTCCCCGCGACGACCGTCCGCAACAGCAACAACAGCCGCGCGAAGATCGCCCGCAACGCGACGACCGTCCGCGTCAGGATGGGCCCCGTCAGGACGCCCCCCGCCAGGACGGCGAAGGCGGCGGCCGCCGGGATCGCTGGCGCGAGCGCGACGAGCGACGTGACCGCGAACGCGCCGAAGCCGCCGCCCGCGATCCGCTGGCCGTGGTCGAGCCGCAGGCCGCCGCGCCCCTGGCCCCCGAACCCGCCGTCAGTGAGTCTCCGCGCCTGCGCGGTCAGGACGGCGCCGTGAGCGAACTGCCCGCCTTCCTCGGCCGTCCGGCCGCGGTGAGCGAAGACGCGCCCGCCGACGAAGCCAAGAAGCCCCGCCGCCGCCGCGCTCCGCGCACCTTCGAAGGTGGCGAAGCCGCCAAGCCCGAGACGGAAGAAGCCTAGCCCCCTCCCAAACGACCAGTGGAGGCTATCTGGCTTCAGCCAGGCTCGCCGCTCTCTCCAGCGCGCCCATCAACGCCGGCACACAGCAGGCGTTGAGAAAGTGGTCGCCGCCCGCGACCGGAATCATTGCCGTCGTTAACGCGCCGCGGGTCGCCGCGAGCGCCTGTGCGGATGTGATTGGCACGAAGCTGTCGGCCTCGCCGTGCAGCACCACGACCGGGATCGTCAGCCCTGCGAGGGCCGACCGGGCGGCAGGCAGCTGCGGCGCCTGGCCCTGCA
Source organism: Caulobacter sp. (assembly GCA_046598505.1). Lineage (GTDB taxonomy): Bacteria > Pseudomonadota > Alphaproteobacteria > Caulobacterales > Caulobacteraceae > Caulobacter. The sequence continues at coordinate 3,253 of JBKJII010000118.1, forward strand.
CCTCGGCGATGGAGTTCTTCAGGTCTCGCGGCAGCATCGGCCGCACCATGCCGCCCAGCCCCGTCAGGCGCCGCGCCGTGCGGCCGCGCTCGCCGTAGAAGGGGCTCATCAGCACCAGCGCCTGGACCCGGTCCGGATAGCGGGCGGCCATGAGGGTCGCGATCGGCGCGCCATAAGACTGGCCGACGAGGATCAGCTTCTGCCCCGGCGCGACGTCCAGCAGGGCGGACAACGCCTCAGCCTGCTCGCTGATCGACCCGACGACACCTTGCGGCTCGCTGAGGGCGAAGCCCGGCCGGTCGACGACGGTCATGGTGAATCGCGCCGGCAGGGCGGCCAGCACTGGGGCCCAGAACTCCGACCACGACGGCGTGCCGGTGATCACCACCACCTTCCAGGGCGCGGCGCGCGGCGTGCGCAAGGCCGACAGGGTCCACGGGTGGCCGGCGGCCTTGAAGGCGTAGCGTTGCATGGTCGTGGACGGATAGTCGACCGACGTCGGAAAGCGCTCGGCGCCGGTCGTGCAGCCGGCGATCATTAGTGTCAGCGCCAAGGTGGCGTACAGACGAAGGGAACGGGCCATATCGACCTCCTCTTCCCTGAAGCCTAGGACCCGGCGGTGACCGTTTGAAGTTAAGTCTCGGTCATGCCGCCGGGTCCGCTCTATTCGGCTTTGGCCGCCGGAGCCGGAGCGGGAACCACCGTGGCTGGCGCCGTGACGCCGGGCTTGCAGTACACGTAGCCCTCCATCTCGGTGCCGAACCGCGCGCGCGACCCCATCCCGACGCTTCCGTAGACATAGGTGCCCGGGGCATAGGCTTCATTGGCGGTCACCCGGAACACGTTGGTCCGGTCGACGCCGGCGGTGCAGAGCTCCGCCGCGCGGCGATCGAAGAAGTCCCTCAGCATGGCCACCGAAGCGGTCCCCGGCATCCTCACCAGAACCGTGAAGCCCCCGTCGTTGCTCGGCCTGTCGGCGTAGCCATGCGGAACCTCCGCCGTGATCGGCCCGTACACCGTCGGCTTGGTGGCGCACGCCTGAAGAAGCAGGCCCGCAGCCGCCAGGCCGGCGGCAAGGACGACAGGTTCGCGTCGCGCCGTCACTTGGACGCCTTCGGGGCAGCCGCCTTGAGACCCTTGACGTAGCTCGTGGTGCTCTTGGCGACCGCGATGACGTTGCCGTAGGTCGCGAACTGGGTGACGTTGGCCGCGGAGCAGACGTAAGAGCCCGCTTCAGAGCCCTTGCCGATGCGGCGCACGGTGCGCTGGTCGGCCGCCGTCTCGAGCAGCTCGTCCTCGCCGGTGAGCGACGGGATGGCGGTGCGGTTGATATCCAGCGCCACGTACCTTGCGATGAACTCCTGGGCGTTTCGGACCTCGGCCTTGATCATCTCGCCGTCATTGCGCAGCCATTCGCGCGTCAGGAACAGCGACGTCTCGTTGGGCGTCAGCTTGTCGTCCATGGCCAGCTCGATCTCGCGCTGCATGGTCTTGTATTCGGTCGAACCCTCGACCGGCGCCGCGCCAGTCTCGTCCCTGGCGCTTTCGCGGATGTTGGCGATCAGGCGCTCGCGCAGCTCCGGCGTGAGGGTCGGGATCGGCAGCGGCGTCGAGTAGTAGGTGAAGGTATTGCGGTAGAGCGGGCCCGCCAGCTCGCTCTTCGGCGTCGCCTTGGTGAAGGTGTAGGGCGTCTTGTAGGGGATCGCGGCGTTGCTGTAGGTCACGTAGGCGACGATGCGCAGGACGCTGGAATCCTCCGACAGCGTGTAGGAGGTCGTGATCTCGACGGTGTCGTCCAGCGCTGCCGGGTTCACCGACTTGTAGGTCAGGATCACCTCCGGAAAGGTCACGCCTGACGCCGCGGCCTTGCCGGCCTCGGCCTTTACGGTGGCGACCATCGAGTCGTTGATCTCCTGGACACTTTGGACGTCTGCGACTTCGTTGGCCTGTTTGTGGGCGCGCGCTGATGGCGCGGCGTTGATGATTGCGGCGGCGATGGCGCCGGCGATGACGCCGACCAGGCCCATGCCCCCGCCGTTCACGTCAGTATAGAACCAGGCCTTGGCGACGCCTGTCTCGTTCCCCGAGACACTCAGGCGGGTCGGTCCGATAGCTTCGATGTTGGCCTGGGACAGGGGTCGAGCGGCGGGAACCGGCTCGACCGTCGCACAGGCGGCCATGGCAAGGCACATGGTCGACACAATAATTCTTCGCATAACGCTACCCCCAAGTCGCCGGCTACATGCCAGCGGTGTCACCCTCTCTGGTTGACGACCCGGAAGCTGTCAACGCGGCGGCGGCCGGTGCGTCAATCTTGCGGACTCACGCGTCTTCGCGCGCTGATCCGTTTACTGACGATGGTGATTGTCAGTAACCGGCGATCAAAACGCCGGATCGCGTGCGATTTCACTGCCAGAACGGTCCGGAGCGCCAGATTGCGCGTCCTGGACCAACCGTACGTCGATCACGACTCAGCAGCCGCGCGGGCCGGGCTTCTGACCATGCCACTGAGCCTTCCGCGGATGATCTCCTCGGCCTCGGCGACGATGCGGTCGACCAATTCCTTGCAGGTCGGGATGTCGTGGATCAGGCCCTGGACCATGCCGGCCGACCAGATGCCGCCCTGGGTGTCGCCGTTGGCCAGGGCGTCGCGGCCCCGCGTGCCGGCGACCAGATGCTGGACATCCTCGAACTTCGCCCCGCCGGCGCGCTCGATCTCGACCACGGCCTGGCTGACCTCGTTGCGCATGACCCGCGCGGTGTTGTGCAGGGTGCGGAAGATCAGGTCCGTCTGGCGCTCGTCGTTGGCGACCATCTGCTTCTTGAAGGCCTGCGAGATCGGCGCCTCCTTCGTGACGCAGAAGCGGGTGCCCATGTTGATGCCGTCGGCGCCCAGCGCCAGGGCTGCGACCAGGCCGCGCGCGTCGGCGAAACCGCCGGACGCCAGCATCGGAATCTTCACCTTGTCGGCGGCCGCCGCGATCAGGATCAGGCCGGGGATGTCATCCTCACCCGGGTGACCCGCGCATTCGAAGCCGTCGATGGAGATGGCGTCCACCCCCATCCGCTCCGCCGACAGGGCATGGCGGACGGCGGTGCATTTGTGGATCACCTTGATGCCGTGCTTCTTGAACTCGTCGACGTGCTCCTGCGGCTTGTTGCCGGCCGTTTCGACAATTTTGATGCCGCTGTCGATGATCGCCTGGCGATATTCGGCATAGGGCGGGGGCTTGATGGTCGGCAGGATCGTCAGGTTCACCGCAATCGGCTTCTTGGTCAGCG
>JBKJII010000140.1:0-2106 GCA_046598505.1 Caulobacter sp.
TCCCGCTCCGACCCGGCTCCGCCGGGCCACCTCTCCCTCAGGGAGAGGAAGGGGGAGAGGCGTTCCTGATCCGCTCGAGCGCGCCCTGTAAAATCCACGCCGCCGCCATCTTGTCGACCACCTCGGCGCGGCGCTTGCGGTTGACGTCGTGCTCCTCGATCAGCACCCGGGTCACCGCCGCCGTTGATAGCCGCTCGTCCCAGAAGGCGATCGGGATATCCTTCAGCCGCAGCAGGTTGCGCGCCAGGGCCCGGTTGGACTGGGCGCGGGCGCCCTCGGTGCCGTCCATGTTCATCGGCAGGCCAATGACGATACCGACCGCGCCGCGACTTTCCATCAGCTTGAACAGCCGCTCGGCGTCCTTGGTGAACTGGACCTTGTGAATCGTCTCCAGCGGGCTGGCCACGGTACGGGTCACGTCCGAGACGGCCACGCCTATGGTCTTCTCGCCCGGATCCAGTCCGACGATCGGCGCATAGGCGGGCAGGGCGGCGGGCAGGTCGAGGATGTCGAGGACAGGCATGGGCTCCTCATACTGTCTTCCCGCCTCACCTCATACTGTCATCCCGGACGCCGCAGGCGATCCGGGACCCAGATCGAATCCCGGCCGAGTCTGGGTCCCGGATAGACGCTGCGCGGCTTCCGGGATGACAGTGTTGGTGCGTTGCGCTTCGGATATGACGCCGAAAGGGTCGAACGGCTTGCAAACAGGCCCCTCCGACGGCTAACCCCCGTTCTCGAAACAAAGGAGGCCACGATGGCCATCGACGCCGCGACCGTCCGCAAGGTCGCCCGGCTCGCCCGCATCGCCGAACCGGAGGCGCGACTGGAGTCGCTGGCCTCCGAGCTCAACGGCATCCTCGCGTGGATCGAGCAGCTCAATGAGGTCGACACCGACGGGGTCGAGCCGATGACCTCGGCCGTGGCCATGGCCGCGCCGCTGCGCGAGGACGTGGTCACCGACGGCGGCGACGCGGCCCGGGTGCTGGCCAATGCGCCCAAGTCGGTGGACGGGTTCTTCGTGGTGCCGAAGGTGGTCGAGTAGCATGTCCGAACTGACCAACCTCACGCTCAAGGCCGCGCTCGACGGCCTGCGCTCGAAGGCTTTCTCCGCCACCGAGATCACCAAGGCCCATATCGCGGCCGTCGAGGCCGCTCGCCCGCTCAATGCTTTCATCCTCGAGACGCCGGAGAAGGCGCTCGACATGGCGGCCGGCTCTGACGCCCGTATCGCCAAGGGCGAAGCTGGCCGGCTGGAAGGCGCGCCGCTGGGCATCAAGGACCTGTTCTGCACCGAGGGCGTCCGTTCGACGGCTGCCTCGAAGATCCTCGGCAACTTCATCCCGCAGTACGAATCCACCGTCACCGCCAACCTGTTCGGCGACGGCGCGGTGATGCTGGGCAAGTTGAATCTCGACGAGTTCGCCATGGGCTCGTCGAACGAGACCAGCGCCTTCGGCAACGTCATCAACCCGTGGAAGTCGGCCAGCGGCGGCAACCGCGCCCTGACGCCCGGCGGCTCGTCCGGCGGTTCGGCGGCGGCGGTGGCGGCTGACCTTTGCCTCGGCGCCACGGCGACCGACACCGGCGGCTCGATCCGCCAGCCCGCGGCCTTTACCGGCACGGTCGGGATCAAGCCGACCTACGGCCTCTGCTCGCGCTGGGGCATCGTCGCCTTCGCCAGCTCGCTCGATCAGGCCGGGCCGATCGCCAAGACCGTCGAGGACGCCGCCATCCTGCTGACCAGCATGGCCGGCCATGACCGCAAGGACTCCACCAGCCTGAACGTCGAGATCCCGGACTTCGCGCCGTTCGTCGGCAAGTCGGTCAAGGGCCTGCGCGTGGGCGTGCCAAAGGAGTACCGCGTCGACGGCATGCCGGCCGAGATCGAGAAGCTCTGGCAGGACGGCATCGACTGGTTGAAGGAGGCGGGCGCCGAGATCGTCGAGGTCTCGCTGCCGCACACCAAATACGCCCTGCCAGCCTATTACATCGTCGTAGCGGGCGAGGTTCGAGGAGGCCTCGGCCGGGGCGACGATGTAATAGGCCGGCAAGGCGTATTTGGTGTGCGGCAGCGAGACCTCGGCGATCTCGGCGCCCCCCTCC
>JBKJII010000365.1:0-9495 GCA_046598505.1 Caulobacter sp.
TCGCGGTTCCTGCAGGCGCTGGATGAAGCGATCCAGAAGGCGAGGCGGCAGCGGCGATGATCGAGATCACTCCGGCCATAGCCCTTGAGGACTCCGAACTGGAGTTCGCCTTCATTCGCGCCGGCGGACCGGGCGGCCAGAACGTCAACAAGGTGGCGACGGCGGTGCAGATGCGCTTTGACGCGCGACGATCGCCGTCCCTGCCCAACGACGTCAGCACGCGACTGCAGAAGCTGGCCGGGTCACGCCTGACTCTGGAGGGGGTGATCGTGATCGCCGCCAACCGCTTCCGCACCCAGGAGCGCAACAAGGCCGACGCTATCGAGCGGCTGACCGAGCTGATCCGCAAGGCGGCCGAGCCGCCACCGCCGCCGCGCAAGAAGACCAGGATCTCGAAAGCCGCCAAGGCCCGGCGGGTCGACACCAAGACGCGACGCGGGTCGGTCAAGACCATGCGCGGACGGCCCGGCGGCGAGGATTGACCCCTTCCCCACCCGCTTGGGAGGGAATCTCTACGGTTCGATCCAGAACAGGCTTTCCACCGGCTCGCCCAGAGCTTGCGCCAGCCGCAGGGCCAGCATGGTTGATGGCACAAACACGCCGTTCTCCACCGTATTGATGGTCTTGCGGGTCACGCCGACCCGCTCGGCGAGATCCGCCTGCGTCAGGGACAGGCGCGTGCGCGCCCCCTTGAGACCATTGGCGAGTTTCGGCTCAGCCATGGTGCTCCGCACGGCGCTCAAGCCAGACAAAACGCATGATCGGAACGATCACGCCGATCGACAGCAGGCCGTGGACCACGTCGACCAGGCCCAGCGGCCTGAACAGGCTGATCCCGTAGAGCGACATGCAGCTGAGGATCAGCACCCAGTACCCCCAGGTGAAGGCGGAACGACGATGAGCCCGGGTGACCTCGTCGTTGGCCATGGCCCGGACTTGCGAATTTCGCTCGCGCAGGAGGCCGCCTCCGGTGGACAGCAGCATGAGGAGCGCCGCAGCCCAGAAGAAGTACGCGCCGAGACGAAGTTGATCGACAGCCCGGAACGGCGCCGAAAGTTCGTGCCGTGTCGTCCAGAACGAGAACTGCCAGATCAGGAACAGGAATCCCTGGGCCCAGAGGATGCGCGTACGCCGTCGCTGCATCCGCTCGGCCCGTTCGACCATCGTCAGCTCGCTGTTCTTCGCCATGACCGCTCCGTTTGTAACCTTGAGGTGACATGTAACCTTGGCGTTACATGTCGTCAAGAGCGGCCGCTGCGTGGCGCCACTTGCGATGGATCAATTCCATCGCCTGCCGTTGCATCGCGCCTAAAGCGCGCTAGCTTGCGGCCCACTCGGTCGGGAGATTCACCATGCGTGCTGACATCAGGATTCTCGCTCTCGTGAGCGCCGCTTCACTGGCCACAGCCTGCAGCAAACCGGCCGAGACCTCTGCCGCGTCGGACAGCACTTCGACTGCAGCGACCGCCGCCGCCACGCCGACGCCGGCGCCTGCGGGAGACGATGACGCGGAAGACGCGGCCAGGGCCCTCGCCGCCCTGCCCGCGCCCTACAACACTGCCGATCTGGCGAATGGCCAGCGCAAGTTCGCCCTCTGCCGCTCCTGCCACACGATCACCCCTGGCGGCGCGAACATGACCGGCCCGAACCTGCATGGGTTGTTCGGCCGCACGGCCGGCACGGCGCCCAAATTCAACTATTCCGACGCGGTCAAGAATGCCGGCTTCACCTGGGACCCCGCCCACCTCGACAAATGGCTGGCTGATCCGCGCGCCGACCTGCCCGGCAATCGCATGACCTTCGTCGGCCTGAAGGATCCTGAAGACCGGACCGATGTAATCGCGTATCTTCTGATCGAGACGGCGAAGCCCGCCGACGACTGACGGACCGAGATGGGCGATCGGGAAGCCCTGCTGAACGGCCTGTACGAGGCCTTCAACCGCAAGGACATCGAGGCGGTCATCGCCGCCCTGCACCCCGACGTGACATGGCCAAACCTGTTTGCCGGCGGCCAATTGCGGGGGCACGAGGCCATGCGGGCGATGTGGCGGGACCAGTTCTCGAAGATCAATCCCGAGGCGACGCCGATCAGCATCACTGAGCTGCCTGACGATCGTTGGCAGGTGAAGATCGCCTACGTCGTGCGGACCGTCGACGGCAAACTGTTCACCGAAGAGGTCACGACCAACACCTACCGGTTCGAGGACGACAAGATCATTGACATGACCTGGGACTGACACGCGATTGGGACTGGCCAGTCCGGCATTGCGGGCGGATAGTTCGAAAAACGTCGTTGTCTGAACCGGACCTCTGTGTGATGGCCGACTACACGGGCAGGATCGTCGCGCTGATGGACGCCTTGAACCGACAGGATTTCGAGGCCGGACTCGCGTTGCTTCATCCCGATGTCGACTGGCCCGACCTGATGAACGGTGGGCGGCTGCGGGGCCCGGCGGCTGTGCGCGCCTATTGGGGCCAGGTCTACGCGGTGGTCCGGTCACAGACCGAGGTCCTCGACGTCCATCCGGACGGCGGGGACAGGGTCGCGGCCCGCATGCTGCACACGATCCATGACCGCAAGGGCAAGCTATGGTCGGAGGATGTGATGACCCACGTCTTCACCTTCAGCGGTGAGCTGATGCTCCGCATGGACGCCGCCGACGGGGGTTAGACCATCAGGTCGGCGCAGGCGTCGAGGATGGCGTCAGCATCGAGGCGGTATTTCGCATAGAGGTCCGGCAGGTCGCCGGACTGGCCGAACGTCTCCATACCGAGCGCCCTCACCCGCTGTCCCCGTACCGAACCGATCCACGACAGGGCTGCCGGCGAGCCGTCGATGACGGTCACCAGGCCGGCGTTCGGCGCGAGATCATTCAGCAGGGTCTCGACGGTCGCCGTGCGTTGCTCACCGGTCGTCCAGCGGGCGCGGCCTGAGGCGGTCCAGTCGGCATGCAGCACGTCGGGCGAGGTCACGGCCAGCAGGCCGGCGCCGGGCTCGTCCTCGAGCAGCTGCTCGAAGGCCGTCAGGACCTCCGGCGCGATCGCGCCGCTGTAGACCAGAGCCAGCCGCGCGTCTGGCGCCGGGCGCTTCATCCAGTAGGCGCCGGCCACGCAACCCGCGCGCCAGGCGTCGTCGGCCCGCTCAGGCTGGTCGATCACCCGGGTCGACAGGCGCAGGTAGGTCGAGCCGCCGTCCGCCGCCTGGATGCGCTCGAAAGCGTGCGCCATCAGCACGGCCGTCTCGTCGGCAAAGGCCGGCTCGTAGCTGTCGAGACCAGGCTGGGCCATGCCGATCAGCGGTGTGCCGATCGACTGGTGCGCCCCACCCTCGGGGGCCAGGGTCAGGCCCGACGGCGTGGCCACCAGCAGGAAGCGGGCGTCCTGGTAACAGGCGTAGTTCAGGGCATCGAGGCCCCGGGCGATGAAGGGGTCGTAGAGCGTGCCCACCGGGAACAGCCGCTCGCCGAACACCGGCGCCGAAAGGCCCAACGCCGCCAGCACGATGAACAGGTTGTTCTCGGCAATGCCCAGCTCGATGTGCTGGCCGGTCTCGCCCATGGCCCAGACCTGGGCCGAGGGGATGCGCCGGTTCTTGAACACGTCCTGATGCGCCCGGCGATGGAACACGCCGCGCCGGTTGACGAAGCCGCCGAGGTTGGTCGAGACGGTCACGTCCGGCGAGGTGGTCACCACCCGCCCCGAGAACTCGTCGGTGGTCTTGGCGATCTCGAACATCACCTTGCCGAAGGCGGCCTGGGTCGACTGTTCACCGCCGCCGGCGACGGCCAGCAGCAGGGTGTCGTCCGAGGGGGTGGCGACCTGTGGCGCGACCTTCAGCCCGTCCTTGCGGGCGGCAAAGGGCGCGGTCTCGACGAGCCGCTTCATCGCCTTGCGCTCATTGTCGGCCAGGCCGGAGAAGACGTCCCACTCCTCCCCTTCCCGCACACCCAGCCGGCCACGTAGCTCGGCGATCTGGGTCGGGGTCATCAGGCCGGAGTGGTTATCCTTGTGGCCGGCGAACGGCAGCCGCCAGCCCTTGACCGTGTAGGCGATGAAGAACCGCGGGGCATCGTCCTCAGCCGCGCGGGCGAAGGCCTCGAGAATGGTCTCCAGGCAGTGGCCGCCCAGCTCGGTCATCAGCAGGGCCAGCTCAGCGTCGTCGATGCCGCCGATCAGCTTAAGCGCCGCCTTGTCACCGGCCAGATCGGCCGTGAGACGCTCCCGCCAGGCCGCGCCGCCCTGGTAGGTCAGGGCCGCGTAGAGGTCATTGGGCGCACGCTCGATCCAGGCCTGCAGGGCCGCGCCGCCGGGCCGGGCGAAGGCATCCCGCTGGCGCCTGGACCACTTCAGGGTTTCGACCGTCCAGCCGGCCGCTTCGAAGATCTCGCCGTAGCGGGTAAACATCCGGTCCGACGTCGTCGCGTCGAGGCTCTGGCGGTTGTAGTCGACGATCCACCAGGTGTTGCGGACGTCGTGTTTGCAGGCCTCGATCAGGGCCTCGTAGATGTTGCCCTCGTCCAGCTCGGCGTCGCCCAGCAGCGAGATCATCCGGCCCATGGCGTCGGGCTTGATGGCCCCGCGCGCGGCCAGGTAGTCCTGGGTCAGCGACGCGAAAGCGGTCATGGCCACGCCCAGGCCCACCGAGCCGGTGGAGAAGTCCACGTCGTCGATGTCCTTGGTCCGGGAAGGATAGGACTGCGCCCCGCCCAGCGCGCGGAATCGTTGCAGCTGGTCGATGGTCTGGCGGCCGTAGAGATGCTGGATGGCATGGAACACCGGACTGGCGTGCGGCTTGACCGCCACCCGGTCCTGCGGCCGCAGAGCGCTGAAATAGAGCGCCGTCATCAGGGTGGTCATGGAGGCGCAGGACGCCTGGTGGCCGCCGACCTTCAGGCCGTCGCGGCTGTCGCGCAGGTGGTTGGCGTTGTGAATCGTCCAGCTGGCCAGCCAGAGAACCCGTTCCTCCAGACGACGCAGCAGCGCGATATCCTTGCCGTGAACGGTGAAACCGGCGTCGTCCATGTGCGTCCCTGGCGAGATTGCGGGTCAGGCCTGCCCGGGGCAGCCAGACCGCTACATAGGCCCGATCAGGGCCTGAGGCATCCGGATTGTTGCGTATAGCCCCGGAGAATGCCGGAAGTCGGGACATGGCCGAGGCGGTTCAGGTGGCGTCGGAGGGTTATCCAGCGACCCGATAATCACCCCACAGGCGAATATGCTGTCTGATTAGTCCACTGCCGGGGGCCGGAGCGGCGTGCCACTCGTGCGCGCTTGGATATCTGCGTTTTTTAGGACGACGACATGACCGCGCCAACTCTGACAGGCCTCACCAACCAGACCTTCGCCGAAAACACGGTGAATGCGACGCCGCAGATTATCGACTCGAATGTGACATTCACGGATCCGGACAATGACTTTACGGGCGGTACACTGGTGGTCAGCGGCCTGCTGGCGGAAGATACGGTCGCGATCCAGACCGGCCTGGTGATCTATGCCTCGGGCGGCGTGGTTTATTACGACGCCGACGGTGCGGGCGGCGGAGCGGCGGTCGCGATCGGCACCGTCACCGGCGGCGCCGGGTCCAGCCTCACCGTGACGTTCAACGCCTCAGCCACCTCGGCCATGCTTGAACTGGTCATCGAGAGCCTGACTTACGCGAACAGCAGCGACACGCCGACCGCTTCGCGCTCGCTTTCGATCACCATCATCGACGCCGCTGGCCAAAGTTCGGCGGCCTCTTCGTTCACGTTGCTGGCGCCGGGGTCGAACCCCTTTTCGGGCATTGATGTTGGAACACAGAGCCGCCCGGCATTCGCCGATCTGGACGGCGACGGCGACCTGGACCTGGTGGTCGGCGCCTACGATGGAACCATCCACAGCTATCTGAACACCGCCGGCGTGTTCGGCGAGGTGACCGGGGGAAGCAACCCATTCAATGGAATCGATGTGGGCTCCTACGCTGCGCCCACCTTCGTGGACCTTGACGGAGACACGGACCTCGATCTGGTCATCGGCGAGAACAACGGCCTGCTGCTCACCTACCAGAACAACGGCGGCGTCTTCACCCAGCTGACCGGCGGCGCGAATCCGTTCGACGGCTTCGACAACAAGCTCTCCTCGCCGGCGTTCGCGGACATCGACGGTGATGGCGACATGGACGCTGTTGTCGGTAACTATGACGGCACCATCAGTGTCCTGCAGAACACCGCCAACGTGTTCACCCTGCTGGCGGGCGGCGCCAATCCGCTGAACGGCATCGACGTCGGCTTCGGGGCAGCGCCGGTCTTTGTCGATGTCGACCAGGACGGCGATCTCGATCTGCTGGTCGGCTCATCCAACTTCGCGACGATCAGCACGTTCCGCAACGATAGCGGTGTCTTCACCCAGTTGACGGGCGCCAACAATCCATTCAACGGCATTGCGGTGGGCAACAACCCGTCGCCGACGCTGTTCGACGTCGATGGCGACGGCGATCCGGATACCGTCATGGGCGGCATCAACGGGCAACTCGCCGTCTACACGCAAGTCCCAGTGACCGGGCAATCGAGCATTTCGATCAATGTGACGGCCCAGAGTGAAGGCCCCACGGCGCTGGCGGATAACCTGTTTGGGACGGGCGGCGCCGACAGCATCAGCGCCCTGGGCGGCAATGACTCGGTCGACGGCGGCACGGGCGATGACTTCATCGACGGCGGCGCGGGCGACGACACCCTGATTGGCGGCGATGGCGCCGACTACCTGCGCGGCGGGTCGGGCAGCGACGCGATGCTCGGCGGCCTCGGCAATGACACCTATGTCGTCACCGATGCCGGCGACACGGCCGACGAGACCGGCGGCGACGGGACCGACCTGGTGATCTCCTCGCAGACCTTCACCCTCGGCGCGGGGCTGGAGAACCTGACCCTGGCCGCGCCGGGCGGCGCGATCAACGGCACGGGCAACAGCCTGGATAACGTGATCCTCGGCAACAGCTTCGCCAACACGCTGACCGGCCTGGATGGCGCCGACACTCTGACCGGCGACGGCGGCAACGACATCCTCGACGGCGGCGACGGCAATGACAGTCTCGACGGCGGCAGCCAGAACGACCAGCTCAGCGGGGGAGCGGGGACCGACACGCTCGTCGGGGGTATCGGCAACGACACGCTCGACGGCGGAACCGGCGCGGACGCCATGACCGGCGGCGCGGGCAACGACAGCTACGTCGTCGACGACGCCGGCGACACGGTCACCGAAGCGGCGGCGGGCGGAACCGACGGCGTCTCGGCGTCGATCGGCTACACGCTCGGCAGCAACGTCGAAAACCTCACCCTCACCGGCTCGGCAGACATCGACGGAACCGGCAACAGCCTGAAGAACACCCTCACCGGCAACAGCGGGGCCAACGTCCTGCACGGCGGCGGCGACGTCGACACGATCTCAGGTCTGGGCGGCGTGGACAGCCTGTTCGGCGACAACGGCAATGACGTGCTCGACGCGGGCGACGGCGACGACTTCCTCTATGGCGGCAACGGTTCCGACCGACTGACCGGCGGGACGGGTGCGGATACCTTCGCCTTCACCGACCTCGACATCCACCGGTTCAGCGCCGGCGCCGGCCTGGTGGAGAAGGACACCATCGTCGACCTCAGCTTCGCCGCCAACGACCGCATCGACCTCAGCGGCATCGACGCCAACGTCATCGCCGGCGGCGACCAGGCGTTCACCTTCGCGGCGAAGTTCACCGGCGTCGCAGGCCAGGCCGTGCTGAAGTTCAGCGGCGGGATCACCACCCTGTCGCTGGACGTCGACGGCGACGGCCGGGCCGACTTCGTGGTCGCCATCAACGGCGACGTCACCGGCACAACCGCCAACCTCTACACCGGCGGCGGCGACGTGAACGGCGGCTGGGTGCTGTAGGTCTAATCGGCGGGCGCTGCGCCGGCGCCCGTCTCGTCGTGCTCGAAAGCCTCGATCTGCCGCGCCGTCCATTCGGGCGACTTCGTGAAGCGTGCGAGCATGTTGTAGAACACGGGCACCACGAACACCGTCAGCAGGGTCGCGAAGATGGCCCCGAAGAAGATCGTCACGCCGATGGTCTGGCGACTGGCCGCGCCCGCGCCTGACCACAGGATCAGAGGCAGGGCGCCGAACGCGGCAGTGATCGAGGTCATCACGATCGGCCGCAGGCGCAGCACCGCCGCCTCGATGACGGCGTCATGGATCGACCGGCCCTGATCGCGCAGCTGGTTGGCGAACTCGACAATCAGGATGCCGTTCTTGGCCGCGATGCCGATCAGGATTATTAGCCCGATCTGGCTGTAGGTGTTGATGGTGTGGCCGGTCAGCAGCAGGCCGAACAGGCCGCCCAGCGCCGCCAGCGGCACGGTCAGCATGATCACCGCCGGGTGGATCCAGCTCTCGAACTGCGCCGCCAGCACCAGGAACACCAGCAGCAGGGCCATGCCGAAGGCGAGGCTGACGCCGCCTGAAGCCTCGAGATAGTCCTTGGCCTGGCCGTCCCAGGTGTAGGTCACACCGGGCGCCGGGTTTTTGGCTGCTTCCTTCTTCAGGAAATCGATGGCGTCGGCCACCGTGAAACCCGGAGACAGTTGGCTGGTCAGTTTGACCGAGCGCTGCCGGTCGGTGCGCTGGCGGTCAGGCGTATCGCCGCGCAGCCTGGTTGTGACCACGGCCGACAGGGGCGCCAGCCGGCCCGAGCCGGACCGGACGTAGAGGGTGTTGAGGTCGCCGAGCGTTCGACGCTTGTCGAGCTCGGTCTGGACGATCACGTCGTATTCCTGCCCGCCCTTGATGTAGGTGGTCACCCGACGGGAGCCGAACATCGTCTCCAGCGCGCGGCCGACGGCCTGGGGCGTCACGCCGAGGGCGGCGGCCTTCTCGCGGTCGATTTCCACCGACAGGCGCGGTGCGGTCGGCTCATAGTCGAGGCGGGGCCGGGAGAAGCCGGGGTTCTTCTGCATCGCATCGCGGATCGGCTCGAGCCAGCGGGCGATCTCGTCGTAGTCGTTGCCCAGGCCGACGAGATCGACGTTCGTACCCCCGCCGCCGCCGCCGCCGCGCTGGAACGCGCCGCGGACACTGGCCACGGCCCGCACGCTGGTCAGACCGCCGAGGCCCTTGTTGAGTTCGTCGGCGACCTGGTCAGAGGTCTTGGTCCGCTCGCCCCAGTCCTTCATCACCAGCACGGCGTTGGCGGTGTTGAACTGGCTGGCGCCGAAGCGCGGAATGCTGACGATGTAGCGACTGACCTCGCCCTGCTCGGCATAGGCCTTCATCGCCGCCTCGACCTTGTCGGCCGCCTGGCGGGTATAGTCGAAGCCGGCGCCCTCGGGGCCTGTGATGCTGATGTCGACGCGGCCGCGATCCTCGGCGGGCACCAGTTCCTGCGGCAGGATAACGAACAGCGTGCCCGCGAGCGTCGCCAGCACCAGCACCAGACCGAGCGCGCCGAAGCCGGCGGCCCTGGTCGACAGGAGCATTTCGAGCGACTGG
>JBKJII010000368.1:0-4382 GCA_046598505.1 Caulobacter sp.
CCTGGGCGCCGAGGAACGCGGCCAGGCCTGGATAGGCCCCGGCCGTGTCGATGAAGGTCAGCACCGGCAGGTTGAACTGCTCGGCCATGTCCATCAGCCGCACCGCCTTGCGGTAGCCCTCGGGCCGGGCCATGCCGAAATTGTGCTTCAGGCGGGTGGTGGTGTCGTGACCCTTTTCTTGGCCGATGACCATCACCGGCTGGCCGCGGAACCGGCCCAGGCCGCCGATCACCGCCTGGTCGTCGGCGAACTTGCGGTCGCCGCGGAGCTCGACGAACTCGTCGATCAGGCCGGCCAGATAGTCGACGAAGTGCGGCCGTTCCGGATGGCGGGCGACCTGGGTCTTCTGCCACGGCGTCAGGCGCGAATAGGATTCGCGGCGAAGTTCGCCCAGCCGCGAGCGCAGGGCCTCGATCTCGCTGTCGAACGAACCCGCCCCGGCCGTGTCGGAGAGCTTCGACAGCTCCTCGATCTTGCCCTCCAGCTCGGCGATCGGCTTTTCGAACTCGAGATAGTGCTGAACCATGAATCGCCTGACGCGGACTGCCCCTTGAGAGGGGCCGAAACTAGAGGGTTGAGAAAAGCCGGGCAAGGCGCGGCGCGCGGACGTTGCGTCACACGGCCCGGTCATGCTCCATTGCCTCAAACAACCGTTTGAACTTCGGGACAGGGAAACACCACCATGGGCAAGCTCACCGGCCGCGTGGCCATCATCACCGGGGCGGCCAGCGGCATCGGCCGGGCGGCGTCGAAACTGTTCGCCGAGGCGGGCGCCTACGTGGTCATCGCCGACCTGTCGGACAAGGTGACCGAGACCCTGGCCATGGTGACCGCGGCCGGCGGCAAGGGCGAGGCCATCATCGGCGACGTGGCCACCGGCGCGGTGGTCGACCAGCTGATCGCGGCGGCGGAGAAGCAGGGGGGCGTGGACGTGATGTTCGCCAACGCCGGCGTCAGCGGCGGCCTGCCCGGCCTGATGGAACTGACCGCCGAGCACTGGAACAACGTCCTGCGCATCAACACCGTCGGCGTGTTCCTGGCGGTTCAGGCCGCAGCGAAAGTCATGGTCCCGCGCGGCAAGGGCTCGATCATCTGCACGGCCAGCGTCGCCGGCATCCGCTCGGGCGCCGGCGGCATGCCCTACAGCGCCTCCAAGGCCGGGGTGATCAGCATCGTCCAGACCGGGGCCAACCAGCTGGCCGGCACCGGCGTGCGGATCAACGCCGTCTGCCCCGGCCTGACCGAGACCGGCATGACCCAGATCGTCTTCGACCGCGCCCGTGAGCGCGGCACCGAGGGCAAGATCGGCCAGCTCAACCCCCTGCGCCGGGGCGCTGTGCCTGAAGAGATCGCCCAGGTCGCCCTGTTCCTCGCCTCCGACGACGCCAGCTACGTCAACGGCCAGGCCATCGCGGTGGATGGCGGGCTGTCCAGCTCGCACCCGGTGGTGCCGGGGAAGATGGCTTAAGCCAACGAGATCGCTCTCCCCGAGGGAGAGCTGTCATGGCGGAGCCATGACTAAGAGGGAGGCGCGGTGGCCGGACGTCTGGCGGCGGCTCTTCCCTCTCCGACCTCGCTCCGCGAGGCCACCTCTCCCTCGGGGAGAGGAAGGAGTCAGTCGTCCCGCACCCTGACAATCATCGACTGGCTGGCCACGGCCAGCAGTTCGCCCGTCTCGGCGAACAGGTTCATCTCGCCGTGGCCGACGCCGGAGTGAACGCCGCTGATGTGGATGTCGGCCAGCACCCAGCGGGTCGGGACCAGGGAGAGCACGCGCAGGGTGTTGTCCAGGCTGTTGCCGCCGGCCTGCAGGCCGAGCGCGGGGCCGAGGCCCGACGGCACATAGTCGGCGAACACGGCCAGCAGGCTGGCGTCGATGGGATGCTCCTCGACCGTCCGCAGCCACAGCTGCATGCGGCCGTCGGCGCTGGGCTCGCCGGTGCGGCTGTCGATGCCGTATTTGCCGCCG
This sequence comes from Caulobacter sp., assembly GCA_046598505.1. GTDB lineage: Bacteria > Pseudomonadota > Alphaproteobacteria > Caulobacterales > Caulobacteraceae > Caulobacter. The sequence continues at coordinate 1,970 of JBKJII010000368.1, forward strand.
GCCGTGCGCAGTTCGAGCCGGCGGTTGAGGTTCTGGCCCTGGTCCGGCCACAGCAGGATCCTGTCGCAGTCCTGCGGCGGCGGGATGTCGGGCATCTTCGCCCACTGCATGGTCGCCCCGCCCGGCCGCGCGCCGAGGGCCGCGTTGACGGTGATGATCTCGCCCTCGCCGACATGGCCGCTGACCCGGGCCTGGGTGGTGTGTTTGCCGGCCGCCGCGATCCGCACGTCGAAGTCCACCACCGAAGGCGGGCGGGCGTAGGACAGGTACTGCGCCGTAGCCCAGATCACCGGCCGGCCGCAGGTCTGCTCCAGCGCCGAGATCGAGGCCGCCAGACCGATGCCGCCGTACATGAACAGGTTGCCTGGCGGTCCGACGCAGATGCCGTCGGTCAGGGGCAGGTGCCAGCGGTGCGGATTGTGCGAGCCGCGCAGGTCGAAGAAGGGGGAGGTCATACGCCTCTCATAGACCCGGAACGCCGCCCGTCGACCTGATTTTCGCTGCGGCGCAGCATCAGCAATGCTAAACCGCCGTTCGGCAATCCCGGCCCATCCGGAGTCCCCATGGACGTCCTCGCCCGCCCGATCATTCCGCCCGCGCCCTACGTCCATCCGCAAGACCTGTCGACGCCGCGGCTGGTGGTGGCGACCCTGACCAACACCCTGGGCAACTGGTCGAAGAACGCCTTCGAAATCCCCTACGGTCGCCGCAAGGTGCTGGGGGTCGACAGCCTCCTGGTCAACGACCCGGCGGCGATCCGCCAGGTGCTGCAGACCAACATGGCCGCCTATGCCCGGCCGCTGGCGGCGGTGCGGCCGGTGCGACCGCTGGCCGGCGCCGGGGTGCTGCTGTCGGAGGGCGCCGCGTGGCGCAGCCAGCGCCGCATGCTGGCGCCGGCCTTCACCCCCGGCAGCGTCGAGTCGCTGATCCCGCACTTCCAGGCCGCTGCCGGGAGTCTGGCCCGGAGCCTTGAGGGAAGGACCCGCGCCAACCTGTCGGACGCCTTCCACCAGGCGGCGTTGGACGCGGTCCTGCGGTCATTGTTCTCCCTGTCGGCCGGCGCCGAACAGGGCGAACTGGCGGCCATGGTCCGCGACTACGTCGCCACGGCCGGCCGGCCGACGATCTTCGACGGCTTCGCCCGCGCCGAGAGCGACTTCGCCTTCGTCGGCGGCGCGCGACGCCGGTTCCAGACGCGCTGGTTCGCGGCCGTCGACCGTCTGGTCGCTGCGCGCCGGTCCGAGGGGCCAAGCGCCGGCCCTGGCGACCTGCTCGACCGGCTGCTGGCGGTGCGGGACGCCGAGACCGGTGCGCCGCTGTCCGACGCCGAGGTTCGCGACCAGTGCGCCACCATGCTGTTCGCCGGTTTCGAGACCACCTCGAGGCTGCTGTTCTGGGCCAGCTACCTGCTCTGCCTCGACGGCGCCGAACAGGTCCGGCTGCGCCAGGAAGTCCGCGCCTTCACGCCTGATCGCCTGACCCGTCTCGATGACCTGCACCACTGGCCCCGTTTGCGGAACGTGCTGCTGGAAGCCATGCGACTCTATCCGCCGGTGCCGATCCTGATGCGCCAGGTGGTCGACACCGCAGTTCTCTGCGGCGAGACCCTCGGCAAGGGCTGTCTGGTGTGGATAAGCCCGTGGGTGATGCACCGGCATACGGCGCACTGGGAGCAGCCGACGGCCTTCATACCGGACCGCTTCGCCGGCAAGCCGACGCCGTGGATCAGCGAGCCGGCCTATATGCCGTTCGGCGGCGGCCCCCGCATCTGCATCGGCGCGAGCTTCTCCCTCGCCGAGGCCTCGATCATCCTGGCGACCCTGCTGAGCCGGTTCGAGGTCTCGCTGGATGACGACCGGCCGGTCATGCCCGTCGGCGGCGTGACCACCGCGCCGGACCATGAGCCGTGGTTCCGGGTCGAGGCCGTCGACTGACCCCTTTGCTTCCCCAACGGGACTCCGGGCACAAGACGGCATGGGACTCTTTCACCAAGACAGCGCCGTCGCCGAGGTTGACGGCGTCCTGACCGCCACGCTTTCCCGCGACTGGGAGATCTGGAGCCCGAACGGCGGCTATGTCGCCGCCATCGCCCTGCGCGCCGCGGGGACCCTGGCGCCGGCAGGGCACCGGCCCGCCAGCTTCTCCTGTCAGTATCTGTCGGCCGGAGCCTTTGGGCCTGCACGGGCGGATGTGCGGGTGCTCAAGGCCGGACGGTCGGCGGTCTGTATCGCCGTAGACCTGTCGCAGGACGGCAAGACCTTCCTGACGGCCCAGGTCTGGACCACCAACCGCGACAACGGCCCGGAGATGGCGGCGACACCCCGTCCCGACTCGCCTCCGCCCGGGGACCTGAAGCCCATCGAGCATTATCTGCCGCCCGACGCGCCCAAGCATGGCTTCTGGATCAATTTCG
>JBKJII010000227.1:0-3329 GCA_046598505.1 Caulobacter sp.
CCGACAGGCTTGGAGCCGCCGATCCCCTGGGTGGAGGCATAGGCCTTGGCGGCGGCGAGCGCGGTCATCATGGCCTAGGTCCTATCGCTTCAGGAGATCGAGGGTGCGCGTTTCCATGGCGCGCGCCGTCTCGATCACGTTGAGGTTGGCCTCATAGGCTCGCTGGGCGTCCTTCATATCGAGCGCCTCGATCAAGGGGTCGACATTCGGCAGCTTGACGTAGCCCTGCGGGTCGGCCGCCGGGTGGCCCGGATCGTAGGTCGAGCGAAAGGCCGCCTGGTCAGACTGGACCTTGGTCATGCTGACGCCCTCACCGCCGTCGACGGCGCGGGGCTCGAACACCGGCACCTGCCTGCGGTAGGGATCGCCGCCGGCGGTGCGCGCCGTCGAATTGGCGTTGGCGAGGTTCTCGGCGATGATCCGCATCCGCGCCTGCTGGGCGCGCATGCCGGACGAGGCGACGGCCATGGCCGCGTTGGACTGGGAACGGATTTCGGCCATCTAGTCCTCGCTCAGCGGCCCGGCGGACGGGCAGCCATCCGCAGCAGGGCCATGGATTTCTGGTAGAAGCCGATCGCCGCATCGTACTGCATCCGCGACTCGGTCATCTTGATCATCTGGTCTTCCAGCACGACGGCGTTGCCATCGAGCGTGGTTTCCGAGTCGGGCGCCTTGACCGGCCTGAACGCGCCGCCGGCCGGTCGCCGGGCCGTTCCGGGCATGTGGCCGGCTTCGGTCTGCGACGGCTGCACCATCGCAAGGCCCGCCTGGGACTGCATCGCCGCCGAGAAGGTGAAAGCCTTCAGGTCGCGCCCGACGTAACCGGGGGTGTCGGCATTGGCCACGTTCTGGGCGACGACTCTCTGCCGCTCGCTCTCGTAGCCGAGGCGCTGGCGGAGCATCGCGAACAGCGGGATGCCGGAAATATCCATCACCGGGCATGGTGAACAAACAGGGTTAATCGCGCCTTAAGGGTTGCAGCGCAGAGCATGAGGCCACCGTTCCGGCGCCCTGCCTTCGAGCCTCTGCACCCATGGACTTCTACGAGATCCTACGCGCTGTGGCCGCCCTGCTCGTCACGCTGGGCCTTGTCATGCTCGCCGGTTGGGGCATGCGACGGTTCGGGCCGGACGCGATGTCCCGGCTCGGCAACATTCGCAAGGAGCGCCGGCTGACGCTGGTGGAGACGCTGGTGCTCGACCCGGCTCGCCGCCTGGTGCTGATCCGGCTGGACGGCGAGGAACGGCTGATCCTGCTGGGCGAAGGCCGCACCCTGGAAACGCTGAAAGCCCCCGCCCGCCGCCGCAAGACACCGGAGACCGCCGCCTGATGCGCGCCCTCACCCGCCTTCGCACCGCGATCAAGTCCGTCAACGGCAAGGACCTGCGCCAGGCGGCGCTGCTGTCGCTGGGGGTGACCATCGCCAGCCTGATCGTGCCCGCCGCCGCGCTGGCCCAGGCGGTCAACATCGACCTGGGCACCGGCGCCGGCCTGACCGAGCGGGTCGTGCAGCTGATCGGTCTGATGACCGTGCTATCGCTGGCCCCGTCGATCGTCATCATGACCACCAGCTTCGTGCGCATCACCGTGGTGCTGAGCCTGCTGCGCACGGCGCTGGGCCTGCAGCAGAGCCCGCCGAATGCCGTGCTGATCAGCCTGGCGCTGTTCCTGACCGCCATTGTCATGGGCCCGACCCTGCAGCGCAGCTATGATGAGGGCGTGCGCCCCCTGCTCGACAAGCAGATGGAGTTGCCGCAGGCCTTCGAGGCCGCAGGCGAGCCGGTGAAGGGCTTCATGCTGTCGCAGGTCGACAAGGGCGACCTGGCCCTGTTCGTACGCCTCTCACGCATCGAAAAACCGGCCACGCTCCAGGACACCCCGATCCGCGTGGTCACCCCGGCCTTCATGATCAGCGAGCTGAAGCGCGCCTTCGAGATCGGCTTTCTGCTGTTCGTGCCGTTCCTGGTCATCGATCTGGTCGTGGCCAGCGTGCTGATGAGCATGGGCATGATGATGCTGCCACCGGTGGTGGTCAGCCTGCCGTTCAAGCTGATCTTCTTCGTGCTGGTGGATGGATGGCGACTGGTTGCCGGCAGTCTGGTCGAGAGCTTCCACCAAGGCGCCTTGCCGCCACCGGGGTAGCAAGCCCTCTTCCCCTCGCGGGAGAAGGAAGGCATTACCCCCTCGGCGTTCCCGCCGGGACCGCCGCTGCGGTCCGGGTCACCGCCGGTCCCACCGGCGCGGGCCTCTCGCGGAAGCGGACCTTCATCTTGGTCACCCAGCCGGCGAAGCCTTCGTTGTCAGCGACGGTCCGGCTGAAATCGTTGGCGGTCAGGGCGCCGCCGTCGACGCCGGCGAAGGCCACGCGCAGCGCCTCGGGATTGCGGGCCAGTTCAATGAAGCTGCTGTAGCGGTCCCGCAGGCGGGTCAGCGACACGTCGTCGCCGGCCAGGCTGTAGGCCACGCCCGCGCGCAGAAGGCGGGACTCTTCCTCGGGCCGCAGCGGAAGCACCGACTTCCAGCGCTCCCCCATCGAGGTCTCGAACAGCGATGCGGCGAGGGTCCAGTTGTGGGCCTTCCAGGCGATCTCGGCGCGCACGTCCTGGGCATCGGGCGACTTGTCCGGCTCGATGATCTCCTCGGCGGCGTCGAGGCGACCCAGGGACATCAGCGCCCGGGCCGTGAGGATGCGACGCTCGGCGTTCATCGCCGCCGGAAGAACCGTCGTGCGCGAGCCGTTGATCGCCGCCAGCGCCTGTTCCGGCTTGCGGTCCATCAGGTAGATCAGGGCCAGATCGGTGGCGACCTGGGCCTTGGGCACGCCGTCGAGGCGGTTTTCCACCTGATACTGCAGCAGTTCGGCAGCGTCGGTCAGCAGGTCCACGTCGACCAGGCGGCGGACCATCTTGCGCACCATCAGATCGCCGTCGGCCCCCGGCGGGGTCAGCTCGCGGAAGTCCTGGTACAGCGCCAGCGACTGAATCGGCTCCAGGCCGTCGGCCATGCCGTCGAGGAACAGCGCGCGGAAGGCGTTGGCCAGGTCGGCCTGCAGCTGGACGGCCTGGGGCAGGTCCGGCAGCCGGGTGCCCGCCGAGCGCAGGGCCTCCAGCGCCTCGCGGTAACGGCCCTGAGTCAGGTAGAGTTGGCCAAGCGTGCGGATGGTTTCCAGTTCGGTCGCGTCGCCACGCCAGCGGTAACGCAGGCCGTCGTAGATCGTCGCGGCCTGGGCGGGATTGACCTGCCCCAGCTCCTGCCGGATGCGCGTGGCGCGCAGCAGGGCCGGCGCGGCCAGCTGGTCCAGCGGCGCGCGGGTGATGGCGGTGTAGACC
>JBKJII010000376.1:0-2134 GCA_046598505.1 Caulobacter sp.
GGGGATGCGGGTCGCGGAAACGTCGGTCATGGCGGCTAGATAGGCGGCTCAGGCCCTGAAAACCACTACCGCGACGCCGAGGGCCATGAGAACGGCGCCCAGCAGGGCCGATTCATATCGCGCCAGCCGGTCCATGCGGAAACGGGCCATGCCGGCCCAGGTCAGGCTGATCAGGGCGACCATCCCGACCAGGGTGCCTGTCAGGAACATGGCGCTGAGCAGGACCAGTCCCGGCCAGCCATGGGTATCGCCTGTAAGATAGAAAGAGAGCAGCACCTCGCCCGGCGACAGCGCCAGGGCGGCGACAACGCCCCACCAGGCGGCGCGGTCGTCCACCCTGGGCGGCGGTTCGACAGGCCCGCCGGACATTCCGGCCAGGGCTGCCCGGCGCTGGAAGGCGCGCGCCAGATAAAAGACGCCGAAGCCGAACAGCAGGGCCGCCGCCGCATAGTGAAGGACACCCTGGACCCACTGTTCCATGAACCGGCCGGCCATCAGGATCGCCACGCCGACGATCGAGGTCGTCAGGATGTGACCGACAGCTGCCGCGGACGCCGCAACCAGCACCTGCCGCAGCCTCCAGCCCTGCGCGCGACCGACCAGCACGAAGGGCAGCCAGTGCGTGGGGATGGCCACATGCACGAGGGCGACGCCAAAGCCGGCGGCGGCGAAGGAGAGGAAGAAGGACGAGATCACGCCTTCGGCTATAACTTGTTACAAAGTAACATGCCAGTGGGTGTCTCGTGGCGTTGACTCAGAAAGCGCCGGCTGTATAAGACCGCTCCCTCGCCCGCGGGACACCTCGCGGGCGCGATCTATTTTGCGAACTCTAGATTTTTCAAGGCGCACACGATGTACGCGGTCATCAAAACCGGCGGCAAGCAGTACCGGGTCCAGGCGGGCGATCTGCTCGTTGTCGAGAAACTGGCGGGTGAGCCGGGCGCGGATGTCGCGTTTGGCGAAGTCCTCATGCTCGGCGACGGCGAGGCCGTGACCATCGGCGCTCCCCTGGTCGACGGCGCGACCGTCAACGCCACCCTGATCGAGACCCGCAAGGGCGACAAGGTGAAGATCTTCAAGAAGATCCGCCGTCAGGGCTATCGCCGCACCAAGGGCCACCGCCAGCACGAGACCGTGCTGCGGGTCACCTCGGTCGCCGGCGTCGGCAAGACCGACACCTGGGACGGCACGGTCAGCCTGACCACCAAGCGCGAGCTCGACGCCCGCGCCCGTGGCCTGGCCTTCCAGCCGCTCGGCGGCGCGACCCCGAAGGCGGAAAAGGCGGCTTCGGTCGCCAAGGCTGCTCCGGTGAAGAAGGCGGCTCCGGTCGCCAAGGCCGCTCCGGCGAAGAAGGCGGCTCCGGCCGCCAAAGCTGCTGAAGCGCCCGCCCCCAAGGCCGAAGCCAAGGCCTCTGCGCCCAAGAAGGCTGCTGCCCCGAAGGCCGCCAAGGCCGACACTGCCGCCGCCCCCGCCAAGAAGGCCGCTGCCAAGAAGCCGGCCGCCAAGAAGGACGGCGACGCCTAAGCGGCGGCGCCTTCAGAGAGACAGGAGAGCACTATGGCTCACAAGAAATCAGGCGGCTCCTCGCGCAACGGTCGCGACTCCGCCGGCCGCCGTCTCGGCGTGAAGAAGTTCGGCGGCGAGAAGGTCCTCGCCGGCAACATCATTATCCGTCAGCGCGGCACCAAGTTCTGGCCGGGTATGAACGTGGGCATCGGCAAGGACCACACCCTTTTCGCGCTCGTACATGGCGCGGTGAAGTTTGTGACCAAGCGCAATAATCGCACCTACGCGACGGTCGTTCCGGCCGAGGTCGCCCAGGCCGCCGAATAGGCGACAGGGACCTCCTCCGGATCGCCCGATCAGGCGATCCGGACACGAAATTCCCAAGCGGGGAGTCCGGACGCCGGGCTCCCCGCTTTTGCATTTCAAGGCCACCGCTCCCGACCCGGAAAATCCGGGATAGCGAAAAAGAGGGGCGAGGCCGGGAGGACACGTCATGTGCGTGATCGAGACCACACCAACGATCGAGACCCGACGCCTGACCCTGCGCCCGCCGCGCATCGAGGACGCGCCGACCCTGGCCCGGCTCTGCAACGACCCTGACATCGCGCGGATGACCGCGACCATGCCC
>JBKJII010000384.1:0-2295 GCA_046598505.1 Caulobacter sp.
ATCTGCGACGATCGATATTTATTGTCGACACTACGCCTCCGCGCGCAATTGGTTCCGTCGGTGAGAAACTTCCCTGTATTTTGATAAATATGAATGGTTCGCAGCAGATATTTCCTCGCAATACTGGTGGCGAGACGGCGCTGACGGATGAAGTCTGCCCGGCCGGAACGGCGTTCCGTCAGGCAAATCCAGACCAGCTGCAGGACCGCTACGGCCCGGCATGCCAGCCGGCGCTCAGACAGTCCGCAAATCACCCCCGCTTGCCTTCCCCAACGATAGATCGCTTAGGTGACGGCCGTTCACGCACAGGACCGGCCCATGAAGCTCGATTCCTCCATTTCCGCGGTCGTCACCGGCGGCGCTTCCGGCCTTGGCGCGGCAACGGCGCGACGCCTGGCGGCCGACGGCGTCAAGGTGGCCATCTTCGACCTCAACGAAGAGCTGGGCGAGGCCCTGGCCAAAGAGCTGGGCGGGGTTTTCTGCAAGGTCAACGTGGCCTCCAGCGAGGAGGTCGACGCCGGCTTTGCCAAATCCCGCGCGGCGATCGGCCAGGAGCGCATCCTGGTCAACTGCGCCGGCGTCGGCGGCGGGGCCAAGACGGTCAGCCGCGACAAGCAGACCGGCGAGATCAGGGAATACCCGCTCGAGAACTTCGAGCGCATCATCCAGATCAACCTGATCGGCACCTTCCGCTGCATCACCAAGAGCGCGGCCGGCATGCTGACGCTCGAGCAGCTCGAGGACGGCGACCGCGGGGCCATCGTCAACACCGCCTCGGTCGCGGCCGAGGACGGGCAGATCGGCCAGGTGGCCTACACCGCCTCCAAGGCCGGCATCGTCGGCATGACCTTGACCATCGCCCGCGACCTGTCCAACGAGGGCATCCGGGTCAACACCATCCTGCCGGGCATCTTCGACACCCCGCTGCTGGGCCGCGCGCCCGAGCATGTGAAGGCCGGCCTCGCGGCCCAGGTGCCGTTCCCGCGCCGCCTCGGCCAGCCCGAGGAATACGCGCAGGTCGCCCACACCATGATCACCTGCGGCTACTTCAACGGCGAGGACGTCCGTCTGGACGGCGCCATCCGCATGACCCCCCGCTGACAACACGATACAATCACGCCATCCCTCCGAAGGAACACGACCATGAGCGAAGCCTGGATCATCGACGCCGTCCGCAGTCCGCGCGGCATCGGCAAATACGGCAAGGGCGCCCTGTCCGAGATGCACCCGCAACAGCTGGGCGCTGCGGTGCTCAAGGCGCTGGCCGAGCGCAACAAGATCAACACCGCCGAAGTCGACGACGTGATCTGGGGCACCAGCTCCCAGCGCGGCCCGGCCTCGGGCGACCTCGGCCGCATGTCGGCGCTGGACGCCGGCTATGACATCAAGTCCAGCGGCGTGACGCTGGACCGCTTCTGCGGCTCGGGCATCACCACGGTGAACTTCGCCGCCTCGACCATCATGGCCGGCATGAGCGACATGGTCGTGGCTGGTGGCTGCGAGATGATGTCGATGCCCAACCGCCGCTCGCCGGAAGACGGCCCGGTGACCATGGACCAGGGCAACCTGCGCCTGCGCGCCAAACACCCCCAGTCGCACCAGGGCATCTGCGCCGACTCCATCGCCACCCTGGAAGGCATCAGCCGCGAGGCGCTCGACGCCCTGGCCCTGGTCAGTCAGCAGCGCGCCGCCGTGGCCATCGCCGAGAACCGCTTCGCCAAGAGCCTGGTGCCGATCTACAAGGACGACGGGACCCTGGCCCTCGACCACGAGGAGTTCCCCCGTCCGCAGACCACCGCTGAAGGCCTCGCGGCCCTCAAGCCCTCGTTCGAGGCCCTGGCAGACGTGCCGCTGGACGCCAACGGCACCACCTTCCGCAAACTGATCACCGCGGTCTATCCGGACCTCGACATGAAGTTCTTCCACCATGCCGGCAACAGCTCGGGCGTCGTGGACGGTTCGGCGGCCCTGCTGCTGACCTCGCCCGCCTATGCCAAGGCCAACGGCATGACGCCGCGCGCCCGCGTGGTGGCCATGGCCAACATGGGTGACAGCCCGACGCGGATGAACTTCTCGGCCACCACGGCGAAGGCTTCGTTGATTTCCCAGAGGTCGATGTCGTCGACCGTCAGGCCGGCCTTGGCCAGCACCTTGCGGGCCGCCGGGACCGGGGCGTTGAGCATCAGCGTGGGGCTGTCGCCCATGTTGGCCATCGCCACCACGCGGGCGCGCGGCGTCATGCCGTTGGCCTTGGCATAGGCGGGCGAGGTCAGCAGCAGGGCCGCCGAACCGTCC
>JBKJII010000430.1:0-5594 GCA_046598505.1 Caulobacter sp.
CAGTGGCTTGACGAGGAAGTCGTCCATGCCGGCGGCCAGGGCGGCGCGGCGATCATCCTCGAAGGCGTCGGCGGTCAGGGCGACAATGGGCGTGCAAATACCCCGGGCGCGCAGTTCGCGGGCGGCCTCGACCCCCGAGATGTCGGGCATGCGCAGGTCCATCAGGATCAGGTCGTAGGACGCGGCGGCCGCGGCGGCGAGCGCCTCCTGGCCGCTGGCGGCGCGGTCGACCTCGGCGCCCTCGCGCTTCAGCAGGGTGCGGGCCAGCAGGGCGTTGATCGGATTGTCCTCGACGAGCAGCACCCGGGCCCCGGGCGCGGTGGCGGCGGCGATGCGGTCATCGTCGGGCTGGATGACCGTCCGGGGCGCGATGTCCAGGGCGGCCAATACCCGCGCGGCCAGGGAGTCGGCGCGCAGGGGCTTGATCAGATAGCCGGCGAAGCCCGCCGTACGGCTGCGCGGAATCCGCGCCCGCTCGTCCGGTCGCAGCAGGATTACGCAGGCCCGGCCTTCAGGGGCCTTCAGGGTCCGGCGGCCCGTGGCCAGCAGATTGTCGATCAGCAGCACGGCGTCCGCCGGGGCCAGCACCAGCAGATCGGGGATGTTGTCTGCCAGGACCACCTCGCCGCCGAGGCAGCGGATCTGGCGGCCGGCGGCTTCGAGCACGACGGGGTTGGGTGAGGCGACGCCGACTGTGAGGCCCTTGAGCAGATGTTCGGAGTCCGCCTTCCCCGCTGTCGGGAACGCGGCCTCGATCCAGAATTCCGCGCCGCCGCCCGCGGCCTCGCCGACGCCAACCGTGCCGTTCATGGCGTTGCTCAGCCGCGTGACGATGGCCAGACCCAGACCTGCGCCGCCCAGCGCCGCGCCATGCGACGGGTCGGCATGGACGAAAGGCTCGAAGATACGCGTACGGGCCGCTTCGGGCACGCCCGGGCCGGTGTCGCGAACCACCAGTCGCAGGCGATCCTCCGCCGCGGACTCGGCCGTCAGCAGCACGCCGCCGGTCTCGGTGAACTTGACTGCGTTGCCCGCGAAATTGAGCAGCACCTGCCGCAGGCGGCCCTCGTCGGCCACGATCGGCGGAAGGCCGGCCGGACAAGCCCAGGCGATCTCGATGCCCTTTTCGTGCGCCCGCGGGCTCATCAACTCGGCGGTCTGGCGTAGCAGGGCCGCGATATCGGTGGGCGCCGGGTGCAGCTCGATCTTGCCGGCGCCCAGTCGGGCCAGGTCCAGCACGTCGTTGACCAGCGCCAGAAGGTGGTCGCCGCTCTCGCGCAACGCTGCGACATAGGATTTCTGTTCCGCCGTCAGCCGCGTGCCGTCGAGCAGCCGCGCCATGCCCAGCACGCCGTTGAGCGGCGTGCGGAATTCGTGGCTCAGGGTGGCCAGCTGCTCGGGTGTGATCGCGCGCTCGTCGGACATGGGGCCAGACTAGCGGCGGCGGCTTAACGGTCGGTCAAGCCACCGGGCGGGCCTTGTGGGTCAGCAGGTAGAGCAGGAACAGGGCGGCGAAGGCCAGATCGCCGAGCGACAGGATGAAGGCGTTGCTGGTGAGCACAGCCGCCCCGCCGCCAAGCCAGACCAGCATCGGAATCGGCGCCTTGCCCAGCACGCCCAGCCACAGGATCGGCCGGTTGGCGACCGGATCGCGCGCGACCATGCCGTAGCCGACACCCAGCACCACGATCAGCAGCGCCGCCAGCCGGGTCAGCAGCAGGTCATCCGGCACGGACTGGCCGATGGCCGGCAACAGAACCTCCGGCGCCACCAGCATCGGCAAGCCGATCAGAAAATTGAACGCTGCCGCCAGCCAGAAAACAGCCTTCCAGAACCGCATGAGCCCGTCCCCGTCGCTACGACTGTCCGGCACCCTACACCTGTCAGGTCTGCGCGTCGAAGAAGGCGTCGGGGTCCTCGACCTCGACCAGCTTGCCCCTGCGGATCTCGAGGAACCGCGTTGCGGCGGTGCGGGTGAAATAGCGGTCGTGGGACACGAACAGACAGGAGACCTCGGCGCTCTCCAGTTCGGCCTCCAGCGCCTCCTGGCCCTCGATGTCGAGATGGTTGGTCGGCTCGTCGAGCAGATAGAGGTTCGGGCGCTCCAGCTTGAGCCGCAAGAACATCAGCCGCGACCGCTCGCCGTGGCTGAGCAGGGCGATGGGGTCACCGATGCGCACGAACGGAAAGCCGGCCTGGGCCAGCAGTCGCGTGGCCTCCTTCTCGGTCGCGTCGGGCGCGCCGGAGACATAATCCAGCAGGCTGGATTTCAGCGGCAGCGCGCGCATCGACTGATCGAAGTAGGCCAGCCGGGTCGCGGGATTGAAGCGCACGGCGGCCTGGCCGTCATAGTGCTCCAGGTCCGGATCGAAGGCCGCCGCCAACGCCGCCAACAGCGTCGACTTGCCGGCCCCGTTGGCGCCGAGAATCGCGATCCGGTCCCCCGCCGCGACGCTCAGCTTGTCGATGGTCAGCAGGGTTCGGGCGTCGTCGGGCGTCTTCACGGTCAGACCCATGAGACGCAGGGCGACCCTGGCCTCGATCTCGCTGTCGGACAGCTCCAGGCGGCGTTCGCGGCTGACGAAGGTCTGGGTGCGGTCGGCCTCGATCCGGGCGATACGGGTCTCGATGGCGGCCTTGCGCTTGTTGAGCTCGGGGTTCTTGACCGCCCAGACCTTGTAGCGGGCGGCGGCGGCCTCCAGCCGCTTGACCTCCTTCTCCTCCAGCTTGCGATGGGCGGCGGCCGTGGCGTCACGGCGCAGCAGTTCCTCGCGGGCGACCGAGAAACGCGACTTGAAGGCATGCACCCCGTCCGAACGCAGGAACAGGGTGCGGTCGGTGACGCGGTTGAGGAATTCGCGGTCGTGCGAGACGATCAGCATCGGCAGGGTGAAGGCGTCGGTCAGCCAGCCCTCGAGGATGTTGATGTTGGCCAGGTCGAGGTGGTTGGTCGGCTCGTCGAGGATCAGGATGTCCGGCTCTTCCAGCCGCGCCGCGCCGGCGATCAGCAGCAGGCGCTGCCAGCCGCCGGAAAGGTCGCCGAAGCGCTGCCCGGCGGTTTCGTAAGCGACGCCGATCTCGTCGAGCAGCACGTCGATGCGCCAGTCGTCGTCGCCCGCGCCGATCTTCTCCAGCGACCGGCGCAGGACCTCGCGGACGGTCAGGTCAGTGAAGGCGACCGGCGTGTCCTGCGGCAGAGCCCCGACGCGCAGGCCACGGGACCGCAGCACCTGGCCCTTGTCGAGCTCCAGCGCGCCGGTCAGGCATCCGATCAGGGTCGACTTGCCGGCCCCGTTCTCGCCGACCAGCGCCGTGCGGGCGTCGTCGAGCAGGAAGGATACGTTCTCGAACACCGGCTTGGCGCCGTGGTGAAAGCTGGCCTGTTCCATGCCGAGCACGGCCTGACGCGGCGCCATGGCGACCAGATCTCCCTCGCCCCCGATGAGCGGCCTTGGGTAGCCCAGCCGGAACGCGCGCGCTAGGAGGCGGCGTTGGCGCCGGCCTCGGAGGCGACACGGCGATAGATCAGGGCCTCAGCGACATGGATGCGGGCGACGCTGTCGGCGCCTTCCAGATCGGCGATGGTGCGGGCGAGGCGGATGGCGCGCGTCCACCCTCTTGCGGTCAGGTGGCCGGCCTCCGCGGCCCTCGCCAGCAGGGCGCGAGCGGGCTCGTTGAGCGCCGCCGCCCGGGTCAGGAAATCGCCGTCCGCGCGGGCGTTGAGGGTCGGGGCCTCGGGTCCCTCGGCCTCGGCCCGGGCGGTCTGCAGCGCGCGGGCCTGCGCCACCCGGGCCGCGACCTCGGCCGAGCCTTCGGCAGGCGGCGGCAGGGACAGGTCCGCGGCGGCCACGGGCGGCACGTCGATCTGCAGGTCGATACGGTCGATCAGCGGACCGGACACCCGGCCCTGATAGTCGCGCTGGCAGCGCGGAGCCTTGCCGCACCAGCCCTTGCCCGCGCCGCCATGCCCGCAGCGGCAGGGGTTCTGCGCTGCGACCAGCTGGACCCGGGCCGGGTAGCGGATGTGGGCGTTGGCCCGGGCGACCATGACCTCGCCCGTCTCCAGCGGCGCACGCAGGGAATCGAGGGCCTGGGCGCTGAACTCGGGGAGTTCGTCAAGGAAGAGAACGCCATTGTGCGCCAAGGACACCTCGCCGGGCTTGGCCTTGAGTCCGCCGCCGGTCAGGGCGGCCATGCTGGCGGAGTGGTGAGGGCTGCGGAACGGCCGGGTGCGGGTCAGGGCGCCCCGCGCGATCAGGCCGGCCACCGAATGGACCATCGAGGTCTCCAGCAGCTCGGAAGCCGACAGCGGCGGCAGGATGCCGGGCAGGCGCTGGGCCAGCATCGACTTGCCGGACCCGGGCGGCCCGCAGAACAGCAGGTTGTGGCCGCCGGCCGCGGCGATCTCCAGCGCCCGCTTGGCCTGTTCCTGGCCCCGCACGTCGCGCAGGTCGGGGACGCCTGCGCCGTCGATGACCTCGCCGGGCTTGGGCTCCGAGAGAATCTGCGTGCCCCGGAAGTGGTTGATCAGGCTGATCAGCGAGCGCGGGGCCAACACCCGGGTGCCGCCGGCCCAGGCCGCTTCCGGTCCGCAAGCTTCGGGACAGATCAGACCCAGGCCCATCGCCCCGGCCGCCACGGCCGCGGGCAGGGCGCCCGCGACCGGGGATATGGTGCCGTCGAGCGAGAGCTCCCCGACCGCCGCCCACTCGTTGAGGGCGTCGGTCGGAATGATGCCCATGGCCGCCATGATGGTCAGGGCGATGGCCAGATCGTAGTGGCTGCCCTCTTTCGGCAGGTCGCCGGGCGCCAGGTTCACGATGATCCGCTTGCCGGGCATCGAGAGCCCCAGGCCCATGAAGGCCCCGCGCACCCGCTCGCGGCTCTCGGCGACCGCCTTGTCGCCCAGGCCGACGATGACCATGGCGTAGTCGCCGGTGCTCAACTGGACTTCGACATCCACGCGCCGGGCCTCGACGCCCTGAAACGCCACGGTGACGACCCGCGCGACCATGTCCCCTCCACGCTACAGTGCCTGTGACTTATCCACAGACTCAACCATGCCGCGTGGTATGGATCAAGAACAAATATGGAACCAAGGTGGAAGCTGAAACGATTCAGTCATCTATCCGACACAACTCACTCACCGCGCGCGGATCGCCTCGATGCGGTCAAACAACGCTGCGGCGGCGTCGGCCCCGCCGAAGCGTTTCAGCTGCTGGGCGCCGGTCGGGGATGTGACGTTGATCTCGGTCAGATAGTCGCCGATCACGTCGATGCCGACGAAGATCAGGCCACGCCGCTTCAACTCGGGGCCGATGGCGGCGCAGATCTCGCGGTCGCGGGCGGTCAGTTCGACGGGCGCGGCCGTACCGCCGACGCGCAGGTTCGACCGCACCTGGCCCGAGGCGGGGATACGATTGATCGCGCCGACCGGCTCGCCGTCGATCAGGATGATCCGCTTGTCGCCCTTCGAGACCGCCGGGATGAATTTCTGAATTACCAGCGGATCGCGGCTGCCCGTCATGTGGATTTCGACCAAGGCCTCGAGATTGGGGTCGCCAGCCTTCAGCTTGACCACGCCCGAACCCGCC
>JBKJII010000473.1:0-1829 GCA_046598505.1 Caulobacter sp.
GGACAAATAGTGCCCGACGATGACCCCGGCTCAGCTCGACGCCTTCGAGGCGCTGATGGAAGAGGCCGACCAGGACATCTACGACTGGTACCTCGGCAAGACACCGGTCGCGCCGCACATCGATCCCGAAATCTTCGCCCTGCTGCAGGCCTTTGACCCGTCGGGGAGGCCGCCCGGTGGCTGACCTGAAATACGTCGCCAGGGCCGACGGCCGGCTCGATCTGACCGGCGCGCCGGAGGGTTTCGACGCCCTGGTGATGGCCGACATCGCCCGGGCCCGCGGCGGCCTGACCGTGTTCGTTGCGCGCGACAGCGCCCGGGCCAGCGCCTTCATCGACGCGATGCGCTTCTTCGCGCCCGAGATCGGCGTGTTGCAGCTGCCGTCTTGGGACTGTCTGCCCTATGACCGGACCGGTCCGTCGGCCGGCGTTGCGGCTCAGCGTATGTCGACGCTGGCGCGGCTGGTGAAGGGCGAGGAAGCCGGCAAGGCGACCCTGCTGGTCACGGCCGCGCCGGCCATCCTGCAGCGGCTGCCGTCGCGCGAGGACGTCTCCCGCGCCGGCTACAGCGCGCGGCCCGGCCAGGACGTGGCGATCGCTGACCTCGAGCGCTATTTCGCGGTCAATGGCTACAGCCGCGCCTCCACGGTTTCAGAGCGGGGCGAGTTCGCCATCCGCGGCGGCGTCATCGACGTCTTCCCGCCAGGCGGCGAGGAGCCGGTCCGGCTGGACCTGTTTGGCGACACCCTGGAATCGATCCGCGCCTTCGATCCCGAGACCCAGCGCTCGACGAAGCAGCTGAAATCGATCGATCTTTTGCCGGTCAGCGAAGTGCTGCTTGACCCCGATGCTATCGCCCGGTTCCGCAAGGGCTATGTCGCCCGCTTCGGCGCGCCCGGCGACGACGCACTCTACGAGACGGTCAGCGCCGGC
Organism: Caulobacter sp.; assembly: GCA_046598505.1. Taxonomy (GTDB): domain Bacteria; phylum Pseudomonadota; class Alphaproteobacteria; order Caulobacterales; family Caulobacteraceae; genus Caulobacter. The sequence goes on from JBKJII010000473.1 coordinate 933, forward strand.
GGGCGGCGGGCGGGCATGGAGCACTGGCTGCCCCTCTACTATGAGCGGCTGGAGACACTGTTCGACTATCTACCGGCCGACAGTCTGATCGCCATGGACCATCTGGTCGGCGAGTCCGAAGCCGAACGCGCGGCGATGATCGCCGACGCCTACGACGCCCGCGCCAGCGCCGACCGCAAGGCGGCCTACCGCCCGCTGCCGCCCGAGGCGCTCTATCTGACCGCCGACGAACTCGCATCGCGCATCGCCGAGCGGCCGAACCGCTGGTTCTCGCCGTTCCAGAGCGACGCCATCGGCGCGGTGGACTTGGGCGCGAAGCTCGGCCGCACCTTCGCCCCCGAGCGGGCGCAGGACAGCGTCAACCTGTTCGAGGCGACTGCAGCCCACGGGGCGGCCCTTGCCGCCTCTGGAAAGCGTGTGCTGTTCGCAAGCTGGTCGGAGGGCTCATCAGAGCGGCTCGGGACCATGCTGGCCGACCACGGCCTCAAGCGCGTGCCGTTCGCGCCCTACTGGCAGGCGGCCAAGGCGGCCGACCCGAAGACGCCGCAGCGCGTCGTGCTGCCGCTGGAGTCCGGCTTCGAGACCGACAACCTGGCGGTCATCTCCGAGACCGACATCCTCGGCGACCGGCTGGCCCGCCCGCGCAAGAAGCGCCGCGCGGCCAACTTCCTCGCCGAGGCCAGCGCCCTGACCACCGGCGACCTGGTGGTGCACATCGACCACGGCATCGGCCGCTATGCGGGGTTGAAGACCCTTGACGTCCAGGGCGCGCCGCACGACTGCCTTGAATTGCACTACGCCGGCGACTCCAAGCTCTACCTGCCGGTGGAGAACATCGACCTCCTCACCCGCTATGGCGATGCGGAGGGCGTGGCCCTCGACAAGCTTGGCGGGGCC
>JBKJII010000401.1:0-4534 GCA_046598505.1 Caulobacter sp.
CCGGTGACGTCGCCCGGATAGACGAGGACGAGTTCATCTTCCTGGTCGACCGCAAGAAGGACATGGTCCTGCGGGGCGGCGAGAACATCTACTGCGCCGAGGTCGAGGCCACGATCCACCAGCACCCGGCCATCGCCGAATGCTGCGTGTTCGGCGTGCCGGATGCGCGTCTGGGTGAGGAAGTCGGCGCGGCCATCGTGCTGCAGGCCGGTCAGTCGCTGTCGGCCGACCAGATCCGCGCCCATTGCGTCAGCCTGGTCGCGAAACACAAGGCGCCGCGCTACGTCTGGCTGCTGACCGAAAGCCTGCCGCGCAATGCGAGCGGCAAGTTCCTCAAGAAGGACCTGCGCGAAAGCCTGAAGGTCGAGGACGCGGCCTGATCAAGGGCGGGTGACTCCGTCCTCCCGGCAATGAATACTCCCCGGACGTGACGCCCCGCCCGCCCTCACCGGCGCAGAACCGGGGCGGACGTCCGGGAGAGACCCATGACCTACGCCCCCGCCACGCGCGCCTTCTATGACGCCGACAGCCACATCATGGAGCTGCCGGACTTTCTGAAGAAATACGCCGACCCCGGCCTGCGCGAGGAGATACCGGAGGTCAGCTACGCCGCCTCGATCGTCACCGACGAGGAAGTCGCGGTGATCATGGCCCAGGGCGGCAAGCATAGCGCCGAGCATATCGAGGCCCAGCTTGCTCTGGGCGACCGGTTGATTGAAGCTTCCAAGGAAATTCAGGCGCTGGGCGCCTTCAACAGCGCCGATCGCTCAAAGGCCATGGACCTGCTGGGCTTCCGCAAGCAACTGGTGTTCGCCACCCACAGTGTGGCCATGCCCTTTTCACCCAGCACTAAACTCGACCCGCGGCTGCGCTACGGCGCGACCCGGGCGCACAATCGGCACATGGCCGACTTCTGCCATGCCGACGCCCGTCTCATGGGCGTCGCCATCATTCCGCTGGACGACCCGGATCTGGCCCTGGCCGAGCTTGACCAGGTAATGACCAGCGGTCTGGAAGCTGTCTGGATCCCGCATCGCCCGTGCGGCGACCGCGCCCCGGGCCACGTCGATTTCGACCCCTTCTGGGCCAGGCTGGCCGAAAGCGGCCTTCCCTTCCTGCTGCATGTGGGCGGCGCGCCGCTGCAGCTGGCCAAGGCCTGGATGAACAACGGTCGCCCCCCCACCAAGGACTGGCTCGGCGGTGGCGAGAACCTGCGCACCAAGGACATCGCTTTGCTGCATGAGGGCCCCGAAGCCTTCCTGACCATGATGGTGCTGGACGGCGTGTTCGAACGCCATCCGGGCCTGCGGGGAGCCAGCGTCGAGCTCGGCGCCGGCTGGGTTCCCGAGCTGCTGCGACGCCTCGACTGGGTGGTCAAGCACTGGAGCCGCAACGACGCCAACCTTCAGGGCCTCAGCCGGATCCCGTCCGAGCAAATCACCCAGCAGATGGCCTTCACGCCGTTCGTTTTCGAGGAGGTCGGCCTGTTCATCGACCAGTCGAACCCGGACCTCTACCTGTTCTCCAGCGACTACCCGCACATCGAGGGCGGCCGAAATCCCATCGCCCGTTTCGAAGCCTCGCTGGGTGATCGCAGCGAGGCCGTGCGGGAACAGTTCTACGCCGAGAACTTCCTGCGCATCTTTCCGGGCGCCCGGGTGGACAAGCCGCATCTGGTGACCGCGACGGCCTGATCATGGCTTGAGATCACGCGCCGACGCGCTAGGTCAGTCCTCATGATCAAAGTCACCGTCTGGTTCGATGGATCCTGCCCCCTCTGCCGCCGGGAGGTGGCGCTGTTGCGCGGACTGGACCGAGACGCGGCCGTGGACTTCATCGATGTGGGAACCGGCGACGGCGCCTGTCCAATCGACCGGGCAGACCTGCTGACCCGCTTCCACGCACGTGAAGGCGACGGGCCGATGCTATCCGGCGCAGCTGCGTTCGCCGCCATGTGGCGCGTCCTGCCGCTCCTGAGGCCGTTAGGCCTGCTTGCGCGTCGTCCGGCCGTCATTGCCATCCTCGAGCAGCTTTACAGGCTATTCCTCAGACTGCGGCCGCCGACTGCTGCCCAAAGGGCCTGCGCCGGTTAGGGGACGCTCGTGGAGCGGATGCGGGCGGCGCCTGTCACGGCAGACCAAACCAGATCGCGCAGATCCATCAGGCCTTCAGCGCCGGGCGCGGATCTTCGGGCTGGGCGGGTCGCTGAGGAACTGACCGGCCAGGCCGAGCTTGGCGTTACAGGCCGGGCAGCGGACTTCCTGGTCCTCGGGCTCGCTGCCCGTCAGTACCACGGCCGCGCCGCAGGGCTTGCATTTCCAGCGCGACTCCTTCGCCGGAGTCGGAAGGGGCGCCTTGGGCGCGGGCGAGAACTTGAGGCTGAGGATCGGCCTGCGCGGGGTGTCGGTCATCACGTCACGGGTTCGGGAGAGCGGAGGACGGGTCTCATCCTGCCGCCGGCTTGTGACAGGTTCAGCGGCGCCGCGAAAGAACGCGGATGCCTCAGGCGGCCTTCTTCACCGCGCCCTTCGGAGCGGGGTTGGAGAACACCATCGCCTCGTCGTTCACCGAGCCGAACTTGAGCGCCATCAGATCGCGGGCGTAGTTCTGGTGCAGCTTCCACGGGGCCTTGGAGCCTTGCTTGGGGAACTTGCCGATGGTCCGCTGGACATAGCCCGAGCTGAAATCGAGCCACGGCCCTTCCTGCACTGACGGATCGGTACGCCGGGCCGTGCACTGGCGCATGCCCGTGCGGCTCATGTGGTTCAGCAGCCGGGTGACGTACTCACAGGTCAGGTCGCACTTCAGCGTCCAGGACGCGTTGGTGTAGCCGAACGACGACGCCATGTTCGGCACGTCGCTGTACATCATGCCCTTGTAGCTAAGCGTCTTGGCCGGCTCGATCGTCTGGCCGTCAACGACCAGCTCCAGGCCGTTGAACACCTGCAGGTTCAGGCCGGTGGCCGTGACGATGACATCGGCCTCCAGCTCGGCGCCGGACTTCAGCTTCAGGCCCTTGGCAGTAAAGGTCTCGATGTGGTCGGTGACCACCGAGGCGCGATCCGCCTTCAGCGCCTCGAACAGGTCGGCGTCCGGCACCAGGCAGAGGCGTTGGTCCCAGGGATTGTAACTGGGCGTGAAGTGGGTCGCGACGTCGTAGTCCGGCCCCATCTGCTCGCGCACCATGCCGACGAGCCGTTCCTTGGTCTTCGCCGGGTTCTTCCGCGCCATGTTGTAGAACAGCATGCTCAGCAGCACGTTCTTCCAGCGGGTCACACCATAGGCGGCCATCGGCGACAGCTTGGTGCGCAGCCAGTTGGCGATGGAGTCCTCGGCCGGGCGCGACACCACGTAGGTCGGCGAGCGCTGCAGCATAGTCACGTGCGCGGCGTCGCGGGCCATCTCGGGCACCAGGGTGACCGCCGTCGCGCCGCTGCCGATGACCACGACCTTCTTGCCCTTGTAGTCGAGGTCCTCAGGCCACTTCTGGGGATGGACGATCCTGCCCTTGAAGCTGTCCATACCCGCCCAGTCGGGGGTGTAGCCCTCGACGTAGCTGTAATAGCCGCCGCACAGGAACAGGAAGCTGCAGGTGAAGGTGCGGGCCTCGCCGCCGGTCTCGACGTCGACGGTCCAGGCCGCTTCCTCCGTCGACCAGCTGGCGCGCTTGACCCTGCAGCCGTATCGGATGTGCTTGTCGATGCCGTAGTGGGCGGCGGTGTCCTTGACGTAGTTCAGGATCGACGGGCCGTCGGCGATGGCCTTGGCCTCGGTCCAGGGTCTGAACGAATAGCCCAGGGTGTACATGTCCGAGTCCGAGCGGATGCCCGGATAGCGAAACAGGTCCCAGGTGCCGCCCATGGACTCGCGGCCCTCGAGGATCGCGTAGCTGCGGCCCGGCGCCTTGTCCTGCAGGTGGTAGCCCGCGCCCACGCCGGACAGGCCGGCGCCCACGATCACCACGTCGAAATGTTCGGTCGCCATGCTGCGCCCTGTTCCTGAGATTGAGAGTCATTCCCCTGCGTCATTGTGCCGGTCAAACAACTGTTTGTCTCGGATAATGTGATCGGCGATCACTTGCAGAGGCCTGAGAACCCGATCCGGGGCATTGGCGACACGTCCCGTCTGTGGTCGGATCGTCGAAACGAGACTGCGGGAGACGGCGATGAACCAGGAAGACTACCAGGCGCAGGACGCCGTGGGGCTGGCCGTCCTGATCGCGAAGAAGGAGGTCTCGGCGGCCGAGGTCCTGGACGCGGCGCTGGAACGGGCCGCCGCCGTCAATCCGACCCTCAACGCCATCATCCTTTCGCTCGAGGGCGAGGCCCGCGCGACCATTGCCAACGGCGCGCCCGCCGGCCCGTTCGGCGGCGTGCCCTGGCTGATCAAAGACATCGGCGCCCAGGTCGCGGGGACCCCGACGACGGCCGGATCACGCCTGCTGAAGGACGTGGTCAGCGCCGCCGACAGCGCCATCGTCACCCAGTACCGCAAGGCCGGGCTGGTGATCTTCGGCAAGACCAACACGCCGGAG
>JBKJII010000431.1:0-6417 GCA_046598505.1 Caulobacter sp.
GTCGCCGGCTGGACGGACTACAGCGCCCGTCCGGATGGCAAGGTCGCGGTGCTGGACGCCTGTCAGGTCGGCGTGCCCGGCGGCAAGACCAAAACCATCAAGGGAACCGGCACGCTGCTCGACGCGGGCGGCGCCAGCGCGACACTGAAGGTCCGCTATCCGTTCTTCATCACCTGGACCTACCAGGTGCTCGATCATGCCGACGACTACAGCTGGTTCATCTCGGCCGATCCGAAGTTCGACAAGCTGTGGATCTACACCCGCGAGGTCCCCGACGCGGCGACCCTGGCCCTGCTGGTCCAGCGCGCCCGCGACCTCGGCTACGACACCGGCCGCCTCGAGTTTCCAGCCCAGCCGCCGCGTTAGGCGGGGGGACTCGACCGGTCGCGGAACGGCGGTCTAGGCTGGCCGCCATGACCCATGCCCGCCTGATCTCGCTGCTCGCCGTAACCCTTGCCATGGCGGCCTGTGACAAACCGGCCCCGGCCCCGCCGACGGCCCCGCCAGCCATGGCCCCGGCCGCCGGCGAGGGGTTGGCGCTCGACCTCGACAGCGACGGCCTGATCGTGGTCATGGCCGAGACGGGCGGGACGCGGCCGGTGGCTTTCGGCATGGCCAAAGCCGAGGCCCTCGCCATGCTCAACAAGGCCCAGGGCGTCGCCGGCGAGGAAAGCGTCAACAGCGAGTGCGGCGCCGGTCCGCTGGTTTTCGTCGAATGGCCTGACGGCCTGACAGCCCTGTTCCAGAAGGGCAGGTTCGTCGGCTGGAGCGCCGACGAGCGTGGCAGCGGCTCGCTGACCTTCATGAACGGCATCGGCATCGGCTCGACCCGCGCCGAGCTGCTGGCGCAGTTCCCGGGCGCTACGGTCGAGGAGAGCACCCTGGGCGTCGAGTTCACGATCGACGCGGCGGCGGCCAGCGGCGGCCTGCTGAACGGCCGCGACGCTGCTGCAAAGATCTCCGACCTCTGGGCCGGCGTGACCTGTATGTTTCGCTAGTTCGGGTCGGCGGCCCGGGCTTCCGCGCCGGTCGTGATCCCGGGGGCGACCTTCGGTTTGCCCTTCCGCAGGCCGGCGATATAGGCCAGCTCGTGCTGCGCGCCGCCGTGGCCGGGCTCGGCGTCCAGCGACTGGCGATAGGCGACCTCGGCCTCGTCCAGCCGGCCCAGCTCGATCAGCGCAAACCCCTTGCCGCGCAGCAGCCGGGCCAGCGCCGGCTTGCCCATCAGGGGATTGGCCTCCAGCGCGGTCTGGTAGGTGGCCAGCGCCTCGGGCCATTTCTTCTGCAGGGTGAAGGCCGCGCCGAGTTCGGCGGCCAGCAACGCGTTGCCCGGCTGGATCGCCAGCCCCCGGGTCAGGGCCGCCACGGCCCCGTCGGCGTCGCGGTCCTCGTTGGCCAGACTGCCCAGCAGCAGGGCGGCCATCGGATAGGTGTTGAACCGGCCGGCCACCTGTCGGTTGGACCCCTGGGCCTGCATGGCCCCGGCGATGCCCAGGGCGACCGCGCTGTCCTCGTCATCAGCCCGCACGATCACGATGTTGCCGCGGATCTCGACCTGCGGGTACTGCGCCGGCGCCCGGGCCAGCACGGCCCTCAGCTGCGGCGCCCTGGCGCGGATCGCGTCGTAGCCGCCGGCGCCCGCCGCATCGAGCGCGGCCTTGACGACCTCGCCGTCGGCCTTCTCGCGCGCGTCTTCGGCCGCATAGTCAAAGCTTCCGGCCGGCGCCCTGGCGGCCAGGGCCGGACCGGTCGCGGCGACCGTCAGCCACAGGCCCAGCATCAGGGCGGTCCGGACAGTACGGTTCATGGCGCGGCTCCCCCTACTCGGCCCCGACCGTCTCATACGGGTCACGACGGTTGCAAGGCGGCGCACGCCGGGCTTTGCACGTCGCGCCATTCAGCGGCATCAAGAGCACATGATGACTCGTCCTTTCCTCGCGCCGGGCTCCCGATGAGCGAGGTCCGCCGCCTGACCGCCGAGGACGCGGCCGCCTTCCATGTCCTGCGGCAGGAGGCGATGACCGTTGATCCTGACACGCTCGCCACGACCCTGGTGGAGGAGCAGGCCAAGTCCCTGGACTTCGTCGCCGGGATGCTCGTCCAGAACACCGTGTTCGGCGCCTTCCTCGACGGCAAGCTGGTCGGGATGGCCGGCTTCTCGCGCCTCAAGCCAATGCGCGAACGGCACAAGGGCTTGGTCTGGAGCATGTTCGTCCGGCGGTCGGCGCGTGGCCACGGCTTTGGCGGACGGCTGCTGGACCAGGTCATCGCGCATGCCCGAACCGAGGTTGAGGTGCTGCAGCTGGTCGTGGTTTCGACCAACGCGCCGGCTGTGAGCCTCTATGAAAGCCGCGGCTTCCAACGCTGGGGGCTGGAGCCCTATGCGCTGAAGCTCGGCGAGGGGCGGCATACGGTGGACGCCTACTACTGGTTGCCGCTGGCCGACGGCCTGTCCTAAGGCTCTGTTAACGCGACATAATCCAATCTGGGCGGGTATCCGGGACCGTTTCGCAGGGTCCGCCCGAAAGCAGGACGCCATGTCCGTCACCCGCACCAACAGCTTCCGTCGCCAGAACGACCACTTCGAACCCGAGGATCAGAGCGATCCCCAGGCCCAGCGGCGCATGCGCGGCAATCTCGATCACATCGACTACACCGCCTTCGCCGCCAACAAGTCGGTGATCAGCCAGGCGCTGGGCGCCGGCGACGCCCGCAAGTTCCAGCGGCTGGCCGTGGCCGCCGCCGCCGCCCGCGCCACCTGGGTCGCCCAGGCCCTGGCCGTATCCGCCGCCGGCGGCAAGATGAGCCCGCAGGATCTCAGCCAGCTGACCCACCTGCGCGAAACCTTCGAAGAACTGGCCGAGGCCTACGAGGCCATGCGCCGGATGGTCGAGCGCGGCTACATCGGCTACGCGCTGCAGGCCGACCCGGTCTAGGTTTTATCCGGGTTATATTGACACCTGGTTTTGTCCGGGTAAAAGGTGGCTTCGTTTCCCCGGAGCGCCGTCATGATCCACGATCCCGCTACCCTCTGCGCCGCCTTTGAAGGTCAGCGCCTGATCCTCGCGGGGCCGCTGTCCGATGTGGCGCCGGCCGTGCGCGGGGTGCTCAACCAGCGCCCCAACGCCTCCGTCCTGATCCTCACCGACGAGGACTCCAGGCAGGTCGACATCGACCTGCGCGGGACCGTGGCCGACGTCGCCGCCCGCGTCTCGGCGGTTGAGGCCAAGGGGCCAGGCCGTCCGAGGCTCGGCGTCGTGCCGCGGGAAGTGACCCTGTTGCCGCGCCACTGGGAATGGCTCTCTGCCCAGCCGGGCGGGGCCTCGGTCGCCCTGCGCAAACTGGTCGAGGCGGCTCGCAAGGATCCCCGCGAGCGGGCCAGGGCCTCGCGTGACAGCGCCTACCGCTTCCTGACCACCCTGGCCGGCGACGCTGCGGGCTTCGAGGACGCCGTGCGGGCTCTCTACGCCGGTGATCGCGGAGCCTTCGAAACCCACACGGCCACCTGGTCCGCAGACGTGCGCGACCACGCCCTTCGCCTCGCCGAACCGGGCTTTGGAGATCCATCATGAACAAGGACAAGCGCAAGGCGCTGATCGCCGCCTACAAGGAGATCAAGCCCCGGCCCGGCATCTTCGCCGTGCGCTGCGCGACGACGGGCCAGGTCTGGGTTTCCGCCGCGCCGAACCTCGACAACCGCCAGAACGGCCTGTGGGCCGGCCTGCGCACCGGCGGCCATCCCAACAAGGCCATGCAGGCGGTCTGGAACGCCCAGGGCGGCGAAAGCTTCAGCTACGAGAGGCTCGAGGTGGTCGACGCCGAGGACCTGTCGGCCTGGGAACTGACCAGCCGCCTGCAGTCCCGCGAACGCCACTGGCGCGAGGAACTGGGGGCCGGAAAGGTGACCGGGTAGCTGCGACCAAACATCGTTGTCATCCCGGATCGGCCTTGCAGGCCGTCCGGGATGACAGGGAGTGGGCGACCTAGGACGGCGTCCGCCCAATCAGATCCCACCGGTTGCCGCTGATGTCCTCGAACACGGCGACCGCGCCGTAGGCCTCCCGGCGCGGGGCCTCGAGGAACCGCACGCCCGCCGCCGTCATCCGCGCATGATCGCGGTCGAAGTCATCGGTCTCCAGAAACAGGAACACCCGGCCACCGCCCTGCCTGCCGACGGCCGCGCTCTGTTCGTCGCCGGCCGCCCGCGCCAGCAACAGGCCGCCGCCCGCAGTCCCCGGCGGCGCGACGACCACCCAGCGCTTGTCGGCGCCCATCGGCGTGTCCTCGACCAAGGCGAACCCCATCGCCTCGGTGAAGAACGCAATCGCCGGATCGTAGTCCGCGACCAGCAGGGCGGTGAGGGCGAGGCGCTGAGGCAAGAATCGGTCTCCGGACGGACAGGCAGCCTACGCCAAAACGCAAAAGGCCCTCCCGATCGGGGAGGGCCTTTCGTCTCAGGTCGTCGCGACCCCTACGGCTGGGGCGGCGTGACCGGTTGCGGCTCAACCGTCTCGACCGGCGGCGGCGCGACCGGGGTCACCGTGACCTGGGCCGGCGCGCCGAGCACGGGCGGCGGAACATAGGGCTCGCGCGCGCTGACGTTCGACGAGGCGTCTGACGCACTGGGCGCAGCGGCGACGGTGCGCGGCGCGGTGGCGCGTCGGGTCACAGGCGCTGTGCGGACCTGGGTGCGAACCACGGCGGCCGGCTTCACCGCCGGAGGCTCGACGATGGACGACGGCGGCGGGGTCACCGCGGCGGATTCAATCGGCGGGGCGGCCGGCGCCGGCATCGGCGTCGTGCGGATCACCGTGGTGGCGGCGACATCCTTGCCGGGTTGGGCGTCGTTGCGTTGCGTCGCGACCAGCAGGACAGCGCCGGCGCACAGCGCGGCCACGCCGACCGGCGCGATCAGGCGCCAGTCCGGCCCCTTGCGGGTGGACCGACCGCTCATGCGGGCGGCAAGCGCTTCGTTGCCTACGGGGGCGAAGGCGTCGTCGCTCGCGGGAGCGAACGGCGAGGCGGCGGCGAAGGGGGCGCCACCGGCGGTGGCGGGCATGGGTTCGGCGTTGTCGAACAACGCACGGGCAGCTTCACGATCCAAGGACATGGGAGACCTTTCTCTGGATGTTGGTCGGCTGTTCAACGAACGCCGTCCAAAAAAGGTTCCTCCTACAGATGGGCCTCAAACGTTTCCGCATTTAGCGCGGTAATTCGACTTTGATATATTTCCGATAGGGGCGAGCTCTCCGCTTGTCCGGCCATTCGTTGCTGTGGAAGAACCACAACAATTGGCGATTAGTGGCCAATATTTCGCCACTATTGCTTTTTGATCTTGAACGGAGCCGGGAAGGACCTCCCGTCCCGGCACCCGGTCTACAGGCAGTGAGGTGCGCTCTTTGCGCCACGTTCACCGCCGCGCAACGCCTGACCGCTAGGCTTGGCTTGACCCGGATTCGCCCGGCAGGCGAAACGTCAGAAGCGTTCGGAGGACGTATCCATGAAGCTGAAGGCGCGGATCGCGCGCGAGTTAAGGTTCTTCAAGGGCCTGAGCCGCACGTTGAAGTGGGTCAAGCCCATCGCGCCCGACAGCAAGGAGCTGATCTGCGACGATCTGGAGGCGGCGGTCGACAAGCACCGCGACAGCCCGGCGATCACCTTCGAGGGCAAGACGCTCACCTATGGCGAGATGGACGCGCTGGCCAACCGCTACGCTCACTGGGCCAAGGAGCAGGGCATCACGCGCGGCCAGACGGTCGCGTTGTTCATGCCCAACCGGGCCGAGTACCTGCCCATCTGGTACGGCCTGACCAAGGTCGGGGTGGCCACGGCGCTGATCAACACCAACCTGACCGGCGCGCCGCTGGCCCACTGCCTGAACATCTCCGGCGCGCTGCACTGCCTGGTCGACGCCGAAACCTCACCGGCTTTCGAGGCCGTGCGCGAGCAACTGACCAAACATGTCGCCCAGTGGTCGCTCGGCCCGGCGGCGGGCGACCGCCGCGACCTGATCACCGCCCTGAAGAGCTGCAGCAGCCTGCGGCCTGATCGCCTGGCCGCGCGCGGCGAGCTGAGGGCCAGCGACACAGCGCTGTGGATCTACACCAGCGGCACCACCGGCCTGCCCAAGGCCGCGCGCATCAACCACATGCGGGCCCAGCTCTACATGCGCGGCTTCGCCGGCGCGACGGGCGCGGAGGCGAGCGACCGGATCTATCAGGTGCTGCCGCTCTATCATGCCACCGGCGGCCTCTGCGGCATGGGCGCGGCCTTGCTGACAGGCGGCTCGGTCGTGCTGCGCAAGAAGTTCTCGACGACGCACTTCTGGAAGGATGTGCACGACGAAGGCTGCACCATGTTCGTCTATATCGGCGAGCTCTGCCGCTATCTGGTCGGCCGGGGCGTTGACCAGATAGC
>JBKJII010000459.1:0-3650 GCA_046598505.1 Caulobacter sp.
AGGGCGGCGCGCCAGTCGGACAGGGCCGCCGGCGTCGCGCTCTTGAGCGATTTGATCGTGCCCAGGATCGGCCGCCCGAGCGGCTCGCCGGCAAAGGCCTGTTCCTGGGCCAGCTCGAACACCAGGTCGTCCGGCGTGTCGGCGGCTTCGGCGATCTCCTGGCCGACCACCTGCTTCTCGCGAACCAGATCGCCGGCGTCCATGGTCGGGCGCAGCACCAGGTCGGCCGTGATCCGCATGGCCAACGGCAGGCCGCCCGCCAGGCTACGGGTCTGGAAGCTCGTGCGTTCGTAGCCGGTCGCGGCGTTCAGATGACCGCCGGCCGCTTCGATGTCCTCGACAATGGCGCGGGCCGTCCGGTCACCGGCGCCCTTGAAGACCATGTGCTCGAGCAGATGCGACCAGCCGCTGCGCGAGACGTCCTCGTAGCGCGCGCCACGTCCGGCCACGACGCTCAGGGCCAGGGTCTGCAGGCCGGGCATGGGGTCGAACACCACCCGCACGCCGTTGGCCAGGGTGTGGAGGCGCGCCGTCACCGGGAGGCGAACGCGCGCACGTAGGCCTTGATGGCGTCCGCGTCGGCCGGCAGGTGGTCGAAGCGTTCCGGCCGGGTGGTCAGGCCCTTGGCAACCGCCGGGACCTCGGGCGTCACGCCGGTGGCGGCGCTGACCGCTTCCGGGAACTTCGCCGGGTGCGCGGTCGACAGGATTGCTACCGGCGTCGTCGGATCGGGCAGGCTGGCGCGCCGGGCCGCGGCCATGGCCACGGCTGTGTGCGGGTCGATCAGCGCGCCGGTCTCGTTCAGCGTCGACAGCATCGTACGCGCTGTGTCGTCCTCGGTCACCGAGGCGCCGGAGAAGGTCTCGCGCATGGTCGCCAGCGCCTGCGGCGGCAGGTCGATCACACCGGTCTCGTTGAAGGCGCGGAACGCCCGGCCAGTCTCGACACCGTCGCGGCGGACGCTCTCGAAATAGAGCCGCTCGAAGTTCGAGGCGACCTGGATGTCCATGGCCGGCGACTGGGTCGGGGCGACCACGCCCCGGGCATAGCGGCCGGTCTCGAAAGCGCGGCTGACGATGTCGTTGCTGTTGGTCGCGACCAGGATGTTGGCGATCGGCAGGCCCATGCGACGGGCGACCCAGCCGGCGAAGGCGTCGCCGAAGTTGCCGGTCGGCACAGCGAAGGCCACCGGCCGGTGCGGCGCGCCGAGCGCCACGGCGGCGGTGAAGTAGTAGACGGCCTGGGCGGCGGTGCGGGCGAAGTTGATCGAGTTGACCGCCGACAGGTCCACGGCGTTGCGGAACTGGTCGTCGCCGAACATCGCCTTCAGGATCGCCTGGCAGTCGTCGAAGGTTCCGTCGACCGAGACGCAGGCGACATTCGATTCGCCGGCCGTGGTCATGAAGCGGCGCTGGACCTCGCTGATCCGGCCTTCGGGGAACAGCGCCACGATGCGGGCGTTGGCCCGGCCACGGAACGCCTCGACGGCCGCGCCGCCGGTGTCGCCCGAGGTGGCGCAAACCACCGTCATCGTCCGGCCATGGCGCGACAGGGCGTAGTCGTACAGCCGCCCGAGCAGCTGCATCGCCACGTCCTTGAAGGCCAGCGACGGCCCGTGGAACAGCTCGACCAGGAACAGGCCGGGCGTCAGTTGCTTCACGGGACAGGAGGCTCCGTGGGTGAAGGTCGAATAGGCCTCCTCGCACATCTCATCGAGCGCATCGCGCGGGATGTCGTGACCGGTGAACCGGCTGAGGATCTCTGCCGCGACACGGTGATACGGCTGGCCCGCGAAGGCGGCGATCTCGTCGAACGTCAGCTCGGGCCAGACGTCCGGCACATAGAGGCCGCCGTCGGGCGCCATGCCCGACAGGGCGGCTTCAAGGAAGCCGACCGCCGGCGCATCGGGCCCCGAACCGGTTCGGGTGGAGACGTATTTCATGCGGTCTTGGTCCTGCGCAGGATCATGGCCGCATAGACGGCGACCAGCGCGCCCGCAAGGCCGAACCAGGTCAGGGCGTACTCCAGATGGCGGTTGGGGATGTCAGTGGGCAGGGGCAATGCAATCACCCCGGCGGGCTTTGGCGTCTCGGATTCAGCCACAAGGACGAAACCCTCGACAGCGAAAGTCGACGGCGTCGCGGCGATGATGGCGTGCCGGCGCAGCTGGTATCCGATGTCGTCGTTCTCAGCGTAGGTGACAGCCTCCTGGATCCAGGTCAGCGGGTCGGGTCTGCGCAGGATTCCGACCACACTGACGGGCAAGGCGGGCGCGCCGGCGGGCGGGCGGGTGGCTTCCGGCGAATCGGCGAAGCCCCGATCCACCACGATGGCCCGGCTGTCGAGGATGCAGGGCGACAAGGCCCGCCAACCCGGCCGACCGTCGGACAGGCCGAACAGATAGACCCGGGGAGGCGCCTGGCCGGCCTGTCCGCAGACGACGCTGACCCGGGTGAAGTCGACGTCCTCGCCACGCGCGGCGCGCGCCAGGGCGACCGTCAGCGGGACAGCCGGCGTGGTCTTCAGCGCCTCGATTCGGGCCAGCAAGTCGGTCTTCCAGGCCAGACGCTTCAGCTGCCACACGCCCAAACCGCAGAGGATCGCCAGGGCGATCGCGGTGCTGATGGTCAGACCAACGGGAAAGCGCCTAGCGGTCATCCCGTCCGGCCTCCCGGGCCTTGTTGGTGAACTGCGCAGCGACCAGCAGGCCCTTGAAAGGCCGCAGCAGGCCGCCACAAACCAGCACCGTCAGGGGCAGCCAGATCAGAAGCTGGAGCCAGATCGGCGGGCTGTACGCGATCTCGGTGAACACCGCCCCGAAGGCGACAATGAAGCCGCCGATCAGAATCACGAAGACGGCCGGACCGTCGCCGGTGTCGGCCGCCTTCAGATCGAAGCCACAGGCTTCGCAGATTGGCGCGATTTTGAGAAAGCCCTCGAACAGATGTCCCTCGCCGCAGTTGGGGCAGCGACCCGCCGCCCCCGCCGCGTAAGGATTGACCACGTCAGGCCGTCCCGAAGATCACGTAGATGAAGGCGAACAGGAACAGCCAGACCACGTCGACGAAGTGCCAGTACCAGGCTGCCGCCTCGAAGCCGAAATGGCGTTCGGGGGTGAACTCGCCGCGCCGGGCGCGCCACAGGCAGACCGCCAGGAACAGCGTGCCGATGATGACGTGGAAGCCGTGGAAGCCGGTGGCGAGGAAGAACGTGGAGGAGTAGACGCCGCCGCCGGCGAACTTGAACGGCGCCATCGAGTATTCCCAGGCCTGGAGCCCGGTGAACAGCAGGCCGAGCAGCACGGTGATGGTCAGGCCCTGGACCAGCGCCTTGCGGTTGTTGTGCAGCAGGCCGTGATGCGCCCAGGTGACGGTGGTGCCGGAGAGCAGCAGGATCAGGGTGTTGAGGAACGGCAGGCCCCAGGGGTCGAAGGTTTTGACGCCCTGCGGCGGCCACATCGGGGTTTCGGCGCCGAGCACGTGCTCGGGGAACAGGGCGTAGTGGAAGAAGGCCCAGAAGAAGCCGACGAAGAACATCACCTCGCTGGCGATGAACATGATCATGCCGTAGCGCAGGCCGAGGCGGACGACCACGCTGTGGGTGCCCGGGGTGCTGCTTTCCTTCAGCACGTCGCGCCACCAGAAGAACAT
>JBKJII010000488.1:0-1511 GCA_046598505.1 Caulobacter sp.
GTGTGGAGGGGTGAGGCGTGGATTGATTTGCGCTGATGCGTTGGCGGACCTGAACGGCGTGAAATCAACCGGTTACGCCCGACGAAACCCGGACATCCCGCCAGCAAATCCCCCGTCATCCTCGGGACGAGCCCGAGGACCCATGCGCGCGAGCGGGCGGGACTGGGGCACGGCGCGTTCCGTGCTCACCCGGCCCAAACGGTGTTCATGGGTCGTCGGGACAAGCCCGACGATGACGGATTAATGGGGTGGCTCACCATCGCCGCGAACAGCAGGACGACGATCAGCCAGCGTCGACGGCCAGAGGGCTGGGCGCCGGTCAACGACCCGTTCCGGGCGTCAGAGACTGACCGGCTCCATCGTCGGCGCCAGCAGGTGGATCACCAGCACGGCCAGCAGGTAGATGCCGCCACAGACCGCGAAGATCGGGCCGTAGCCGCCCATACCCTCGAGCACCTGGCCGACCGACTTGGCCATGACCATGCCGCCGATGCCGCCGACCATGCCGCCGATGCCGATCACCGAGCCGACGGCCTTGCGCGGGAAGACGTCGCTGGGCAGCGTGTAGAGGTTGGCCGAGAAGGCCTGGTGCACCGCCGCCAGCCAGCCGACCAGCAGGGTCGCCGCCCACAGGTTGTGCACGCCCGTGACGAGGAAATAGGGCAGGGCGCCGACGGCAAAGATCAGCAGGGTCGTCTTGCGCGCCCGGTTGATGCTCCAGCCCATCCTGATGAACCGCGAGGAGATCCAACCGCCGGCCACGCTGCCGATGTCGCTGATCAGATAGACCGCCGCCAGCACCAGGCCGAAGGTCGCCAGATTGAGCTCGAAAGTCTTCTTGAAGAAGTCGGGCAGCCAGAACAGCAGCATCCACCAGACGGGATCGATGAGGAACTTGCCCAGGGCGTAGGCCCAGGTTTCGCGCCGGGCCAGCACGGTCAGCCAGCCGACCTTGGCATCGGTGTCGGCCGGATCGGATTCGATATGGGCCAGCTCGGCGGCGTTGACGCCCCTGGCGTCGCGCGGGCTCCTGTAGAACGCGAACCAGGCGACCAGCCACAGCAGGCCGATCAGGCCGGTGATGACGAACGCGGCCTGCCAGCCCCAGACCGCCATGATCGCGGGGGCCGCCAGTGGGGTGATGATCGCCCCGATATTGGCGCCGGCGTTGAAGATCCCGGTCGCCAGGGCGCGTTCCTTCTTCGGGAACCACTCAGTGACCGCCTTGATCCCGGCCGGGAAGTTGCCGCCTTCGCCGACGCCCAGCAGGACGCGGACCGCGAAGAACTGGGTCAGGCTGCTGGCGCCGGCGTGGGCGATGTGGGCGACCTGCCAGATCGTGAAGGCCACGGCGTAGCCGATCTTGGCTCCAACCTTGTCCACGAAGGCTCCGAACAGCAGGTAGCTGACGGCGTAGGCGGCCTGGAAATAGAATACGATGTCAGCGTAGTCGGTCTCCGACCAACCGAGGTCCTTTGAGATGAACGGCTTGAGCACGCCGAGCATCTGGC
>JBKJII010000113.1:0-4533 GCA_046598505.1 Caulobacter sp.
CCGAAATCTCGCACCTCATAAACCCGCGAGCAATACTCGCACGTCACCCGCACCTTGCCGTTGTCCTCGACCATGTCGGCCCGCTCCTCCGCCGCGAAGCTCTCCATCACACCGGTGATCCGCTCCAGCGGGCAACGGCAAAACGCCTTGAGCGGCTTGGGCTTGAACAGGCGGACGCTGTCCTCATTGAACGTGCGTCACAGCTGGGCGCCGGCCGCCAGCGTCGGGCCGATCCGTTCGTCTTCGCCGGCGGAGCCACCCGCCACGGCCGCTACATATACAGCGCCTGGTCGTCGGCGGGCGGGGGTGGTTGACGCTTCATCCTGACAAGCCGCCGGACCCGCATCAACATCTGCTGGTCCTGAAACGGTTTGGCCAGATAGTCCTTTGCGCCGAGGGCCAGGGCCCTTCGGATATCGTCGGCGGCGTGGCGCGCGGTCAAGACCATGACCGGGATGTCCCGGATGGAGCCGCGGTCGCGCTTGGTCTCGAGCACGCCGAACCCGTCCAGCCCCGGCATGTTGATATCGAGAATCACGGCATCGGGCCGAAAGTCCTGCATCACCTGAAGGGACGCCCAGCCGGAGCTGACGTGTTGGCTGCGGTAGCCGGCAATCGACAGCCGGGTGTGGAGCAGTTCCCTGATCGCCGGATCATCCTCGACAATCAGCACCCGGTCTCTGCTTGATTGAAGCTCCGACAGACTGGCGGATGTCATGCGCTCGCCAGCGCCCCGGACTCTTCGGCCATAGGGACCGGCTCGAACGCAGCGGCGGCCGCGACCGTTCTCAGCAATTGAACCGGATCCATCGGCTTGCGCACGAGACCATCGAACGCTGAAAGCTCACCCTCCCCTTCTCGTTCGGCATCCGCGGTGAACGCCAGAACAGGGACGCCGGAGTTCGGACCCGGAGTCGCGCGGAGCCGCGCCAGGGCGCCGGCTCCACTGAGCCCCGGCATGCGGAGATCCATGAGCACCACGTCCACGGGCTGCAATGAGAGCCGTTCCAGCGCCTCCGCCCCGTCCGGCGCCTCCGTGACTTCGGCCCCGGCCGCTTCGAGGATGCGACGCACGACCTCCCGGTTGGCGCTGTTGTCGTCGACCACCAGCACCCGAACCGCTTCAATCAGCCCGTCGACCGCGGCGTGCGGGTCATCGCCCGGCATGTCGGCGGCCGGCGCCGGAAGAGCGATCGTGAAACAGGCGCCGGCGCCGGGCTGACTGTTCAGCGTAATCGCGCCACCCATGGCCTCAACCAAGCCACGCGAGATGGCCAGACCCAGCCCCGTCCCTCCATGCCGGCGGGTCGCCGATCCGTCGATCTGCGTGAACCGCTCGAACAGGAGCACCTGGGCTTCAGCATCGAGTCCAGGACCGGAATCCTGCACGTCGATCATCAGCTCATCAGCTTGCTCGCCAGTGCGCAGCCGCAGTTCGACGACCCCGTGATCGGTAAATTTGACGGCATTGCCGATGAGATTGACCAGCGCCTGGCGGAGACGGTCGCCATCCACCAGGACGCAGTCCGGAACGTCAACTGTCGCGTTGAACTGCAGGCCGAGCCCCTTGGCTTCAGCCTGTCCGCCGAACATCAGCAGGGTCTCTTCGCAGAGTTCCGCCAGCCGCGTCGGTTGCGGTCGAACCTCGACCCTTCCCGCTTCCAGTTTGGAGAAGTCGAGCACGTCGTTGACGATGGCCAGCAGTCCCTTGCCGGCCCCGGCGACGCGCTGCACGTAAACGGCGGCTTCGCCCTCAACAGAGGGGTCGTCCTGCAGGAGACGGGTGAACCCCAGGATCGCCGTGAGCGGGGTGCGAATTTCGTGGCTCATGTTGGCGAGGAACAGCGATTTCACGGCGGTGGCCGCCTCGGCCTCCTGCTTGGCCAACGCAAGCGCTTCCTCCATCGCCTTGCGCTCTGTGATGTCGCGCAGGATGTCGATGAAGCCCACGACCTTGCCTGTCGCAGGATCGAACTTCGGGGCCGGTCGCGACTCCACCCAGACCCGGGCGCCGTTCACATGCCGGCCGCTATAGATGATGGGTTCGATCCGGGCCTGCCCGTTGCTCTCGACGATGGCACGGCAGGCGGCACGGCCGACATCAGCCTCGGCAGGCAACATGCTCTCGAACCCGTCCCGGTTCATCAGCTTGCTCGCCGGAATGCCGAACATCGTCTCGCAGGCTGGCGAGACATAGAGGACAGTCCCGTCCAGGGCTATCTCGCAGATCATGTCCGGCGCGGCGTTCGCCAGGCCGCGGTAGCGCAACTCGCTCTCGGCGAGCGCCGCCTCGGCCTTCTTCTGCTCTGTGATGTCCAGCACCGTGCCGACCAACGCCGTCACGGTGCCGTCCGACCCCCGCTCGGTAACGGAACGGCCGGCAAGGTAGCGGACTTCCCCATGTGCGTTGACCACGCGGGTGATCGAGCCGCCGTCCGGCTCGCCGGTGGCCAGCTGGTGTCGCAGGCGCGCCGCGCCATCAGCCGAATCCCGTGGATCGGTCATCGCCATCAGCCGGTCGAGGTCGAGCGGGTCTTCCGGGTCCAGGCCATAGATTTCGTACATGTGTCGCGACCAGGTGATCTCCTGGGTGCAGGCGTCGAGCCGCCAGTGTCCAAGTCCGGCCAGGGCCTGGGCCCGTTCGGCCTGCCCTGCCAACGCCTCGGCGGCCTCGCGAGCGGTCAAGGCCTCCAATTCGGCGGCCTTGCGGGCGGTGATGTCGCGCAGCACCGAGATCAACTCCGCTGGCAGGCCATCGGCATCGCGAACCAGCGAGGGGCTGGTTTCGAACCACACCCAGCTCCCGTCCTTGTGGCGCAGGCGAAACTGGCGGTCGTCGATACCCGGCATCGGCTGACCGTTGATCAGCGCGTCAATTGTGGGGGCCAGTCGGTTCTGGTCGTCGGGATGCACGAACTCCGATCGCGGCAGGCCGATTGCCTCCTCTGGCGTCCAGCCCAGCTGGGCCACCGACGATGAGACATAGGAGACGCGGGGATCGGCCTCGCTCAGCGACGACCGGACGATGATGTCGCTGCCGGTCTCCGCCAGCTGGCGGTAGCGCGCCTCGCTGGCGGCCAGGGCATCCTGGGCGACCTTGCGCTCGGTTATGTCGCGAAAGATATTCAGGAATTCAATCGGTTGGCCCTTGTCGTCAAAGACCTCCCGTGGGTTTCCTTCGACCCAGGCCCAGCTTCCGTCCGACTTTCGGAACCGGTGTTGGCGATTGGCGGCGGGGTCGTTTTCGCCGCGAACCAGCGCCGCCGCGTTTGCGGCTATCGAGGCGCGATCATCCGGGTGAAAGAGGTCGATGCCATCGGTGCCGACGTTGACGTCGGGCTCGTAGCCGTACTTGCGGATGGCCGGTGAGACGTAGGTGGCCAGTCCAGCCCGATCGACCCGAACGACCACGTCGTTGGTGTATTCCGCGATCAGTTCAAACGAGCTTTCGGCGTCAATTTTCTTGGCCACGAAGCGAATCCCGTCATGGCGCGTCTACGCCTACGGCGAGGACTCTAGGCGAGCCAAGTGTTCCGGGAGGTTAACGATGGGGTTACTTTTTCCGTCCGCCCCGGGGCCGATAGCCGCACGCTTCCGGGTAATGACACCGTGTCTGAATATGGTCGGGGGTAGTTGGGGACACACACTCATTTTTGCGCCGGAGCCGCCGCCAGGGCCTGCGAAATAGTGTGTGTCCCCAATTACGCCTGCGGCCCCTCCACCTCATACACCCGCGAACAGTACTCGCACGTCACCCGCACCACCCCGTCGTCCTCGACCATGTCGGCCCGTTCCGCCGCGCTGAAGCTCTCCAGCATCCCCTCGATCCGCTCCGGCGAACACCGACAGAACGCCTTCAACGCCTTGGGTTCGAACAGTCTCACCCCGTCCTCGTTGAACAGGCGCCACAGCAACGTCTCCGCCGCCAGGGTCGGGTCGATCAGTTCGTCTTCGCCGGTGGTTTCGAACAGGGCCTGGGCGCGGACCCAGGCGTCGGCGGTGTCGCCGCGGGTTTCGTCACCGGCGATGTTCTGGATCAGCAGGCCGCCGGCGCGCCAACTAAGTCCTTCTCCCGTGTCGACCTGGCCGACGGCCAGGCGGATGCGGGTCGGGGTCTGTTCGGACTGGGCGAAATACTGTTCGGCGCAGAGGGCCAGGGTCTCGCCCTCGATGGCGGTGACGCCCTGGTAGCGGTCCATGTCCGGGCCCTGGTCGACGGTCATGATGAACACGCCCTCGCCGAGCAGGGACTTGGCGCCGGGCCGGGCGAAGCCGCCGGCCGTGGTCAGGGCGGCCAGGCGGTCGGCGTCATAGCGGCAGTAGCCGCGCAGGGAGCCTTCGGTGTCGTAGTCGACCACCACATAGGCCACCGGGCCGTCGCCCTGGGCTTGGACGATCAGGCGGCCGTCGAACTTCAGGCTGGAGCCGACCAGGGCGGCCAGGGCGCAGGCCTCGCCAAGCAGGTTGGCGACGGCCTCGGGGTAGTCGTGGCGGGTCATGATCTCGTGCACGGCGGCGCCCAGACGCACGATG
>JBKJII010000228.1:0-4345 GCA_046598505.1 Caulobacter sp.
GACGTGGCCATCGGTCTGGCCGATCCCGGCGGCGCGGCCCTCTACAGCTACTACACGACCGGCGAACTGAAGGCCGAGGGGACCTCGATCACGGAAGGCATTGGCCAGGGCCGCATAACCGCCAACCTCGAAGGCCTGGTCGTTGACCACGCCTGGCGCATCAATGACGACGAGATGTTGCGGGTCATTTTCGACCTCGCCGAACATGAAGGACTGGTGCTGGGCGGCTCGTCGGGCATCAATGTCGCCGGCGCCATGCATCTGGCGCGCAAGCTCGGCCCCGGCCACACCATCGTGACCATTTTGTGCGACTACGGATCGCGCTATCAGAGCAAACTGTTCAATCCGGCGTTCCTGACGGAGCGCGGCCTTCCGGTTCCCGGCTGGCTCTGAGGGACCTATCGATGGCTGATCCGCTCGTTTCCACCGCCTGGCTCGCCGGGCACCTCCAGGCCCCCGATGTGCGGATCATCGACGCCAGCTGGTACTTCCCGCAGGAAGAGCGCGACGCGAAGGCCGAGTATGCGCTGGCGCACATTCCCGGCGCGGTGTTCTTCGATATCGACGATATTTCCGATGACAGCTCGCCCCTGCCCCACATGCTGCCGAGCGGCGTGAAGTTCGCCTCGCGAGTCCGCAAGCTGGGCCTGGGCGACGGTGCGCGCATGGTGGTCTACGACCAGCTTGGCCTGCGCTCGGCCGCGCGGGTCTGGTGGACCTTTCGGGCGATGGGCCATCTGGATGTCGTCGTGCTGGACGGCGGCCTGCCCAAGTGGATCGCCGAGGGCCGCCCGGTCGAGGACATGCCGGCCCCGCCGCGCGAGCGCCACTTCACACCCCGCTACAGCGCCGATCTGGTCCGCGACCTGGGCCAGGTGCAGAAGGCGTTGGAAACCGGCCGCGAGCAGGTGGTCGACGCCCGCCCTGCCGGCCGTTTCACCGGCGAGACCCCTGAGCCCCGCGCGGGTCTGCGCGGCGGCCACATGCCGGGCGCTCGGAATGTGCCCGCCAGCGATCTGATCGCACCGGATGGAACGATGAAGACAGCGGCGCAGCTTGCTGATCTTTTTGAGCAATCCGGCGTTGATATCAACAAGCCGATCATTACCACCTGCGGGTCAGGCATCACGGCGGCGATCCTTGCGCTGGGGTTGGCGCGCCTCGGCAAGGAGCGGGCGGCGGTCTACGACGGCTCCTGGACCGAATGGGGTAGCCGCGAAGACACCGACGTCGTCACCGGGCCGGCCTAAGTCACCGCAGCGGCGGCGCGTACAGCAGGCCGGGGCGTGAAGCGCTCCACAGGGCGTTCTGACCGCGTTCGAGCTTGAGCGCCGAGTCCTTGCCCAGGTTGCGGTCAAAGACCTCGCCATAGGCCCCGACCGCCTTGATGGCGCGGTATGCCCAGGCGTCGTCCAGACCGAGCATGCCGCCGTAGCCGGTGTCGGCGCCCAGCAGCCGCCGCGCTTCCGGTGAGATCGCCGACTTGCGCATCCGGTCAACGTTCTCTGCCGTGACCCCCTCCTCCTCGGCAAGAATCAGGGCGTTGAGCGTCCAGCGCACGACATCGGTCCAACCCGGGTCGCCCTGGCGCACGGCGGGGCCGAGAGGCTCCTTGGAGATCACATCCGGCAACAGGACATGGGCGTTCTGGTCAGCCATGGTCGCCCGGGCGGAGGCGAGGGCCGAGATATCGGCCGACAGCACGTCGCACACCTGCTGCTCATAGTCCTGTCGCGCCTTCTCGAGCGTCGGCGCCAGCACGGGCTGCCAGTTGATCGAGCGGGCCTTGAACCAGTCGCGCAGGTTCAGTTCGCTGGTCGAACCGGACTGGACGCAGACCTTGGCGCCGGACAGCTCGGACGCGCTCTGCAGATCGAGGTCCCTCGGGGCCAGGAAGCCCTGACCGTCGTAGTAGCTGACGCCCGCGAAATCGACGCCTTCGCCGGCGTCACGGCTGAACGTCCAGCTGGTGTTGCGCGACAGCAGATCGACCTGCCCCGCCTTGAGCGCCGCGAACCGCTGGTCATTGGTCAGGGGGACGAAGACGACCCGGTCGGCGTCACCGAGAACCGAAG
Organism: Caulobacter sp.; assembly: GCA_046598505.1. Classification (GTDB taxonomy): domain Bacteria; phylum Pseudomonadota; class Alphaproteobacteria; order Caulobacterales; family Caulobacteraceae; genus Caulobacter. Next base: position 2,076 of record JBKJII010000228.1, read on the forward strand.
CCGCCAGCGCCCGGCAGAAGTCGATGTCGAAGCCGTGCCAGACCCCTCGCGTGTCCGCGTAGGCGAACCCCGTCAGGCCCGGATTGACCCCGCAGCGCAGGGCCCCGCGCGCCTTGACCGCAGCCAGGGTCTTGCTGGCCGGCGTCGCTGTTCCTGGCTCGTCGACCACCGGCGCCCTGTCCGGCGCGCTGGAAACGGTCGCCTTTCGCTCGCAGGCCGCCGCCGTCAGGGCGAGCAGCAGGATGAGCGCAAGTCGTTTCACGGCGGGGCGTCCTTGATCGGCGGCGCCAAGCCGCCCTATGGATGTTGGCAAGCATCGCTCTCTGGCGCCGAGGCTGGCAACCCGCATGGATGAAGAAACCCGCCTGATCCACACCGGCGGCAGCGACAAGTTGCCGGCCAGGACCGTCAGCCCGCCGGTGCAGCGCGGCTCGACGGTGCTGCTGCCCAATGCCAGGGCGCTCTACGACGGCACGCTCGGCTACGGCCGCGCCGGCCTGTCAGCCCAGTTCGCGCTGATGGAGGGTTTGGCGGAGCTCGAAGGGGCCGAGGCCGTGGAGTTGTTTCCGTCGGGCCTGGCGGCCATGACGGCGGCCATGACGGCCGTGCTCAAGGCCGGGGATCACGTGCTGGTCGTCGACACGGTGTATCGGCCGGTGCGTTACTTCTGCGACCGGGTCCTGCGGCGGTTCGGCGTTGCGGTGGACTACTACGATGCGCGGCTCGACGCGGCCGGCGTGATGGCGCTGGCGACGCCGGCGACGCGACTTCTGGTCATGGAATCGCCCGGCTCCCTCAGCTTCGAGATCCAGGATGTTCCGGCCATCGCGTCTGCGGCCCGGGCGAAGGGCGTGCTGACACTGCTGGACAACACCTGGGGCGCGGGCCGGCTGCTCAAGCCGCTGGCGCTGGGCGTCGACATCAGCGTCCAGGCCCTGACCAAATACGTTTGCGGCCATTCCGACGTCTTCATGGGCTCGGTGGCCACGGCGGACGCGACCCTCGGCGCGGCGATGCACGCGGCAATCCAGGATCACGGCTGGTCCGTGGCGCCGGAGGACGCGTACCAGGCCCTGCGCGGGTTGCGGACCCTGGCGACGCGGCTTGAGCGGCACGGCGAGAGCGGCTTGACGGTCGCGCGCTGGCTGGCCGAACAGCCGCAGATTCACGCCGTGCTGCATCCCGCCCTGCCCGGCGCGCCCGGCCATGACCTCTGGGCGCGGGACTACAGCGGTGCCTGCGGCCTGTTCGGCTTCGTGCTGAAGCCCGGCTCGCCGGCAAAGGTCGAGGCGTTCCTCGACGCTCTGGAGGTCATCGCGCTGGGCTTCTCCTGGGGCGGCTTCGAAAGCCTGGCCATCAGCTGCGACAAGCAACTGGCGGCCCGCAAGATCGCCGCCGACTACGGCGGTCCGCTGATGCGGCTGCATGTGGGCCTGGAAGCGCCGGCCGACCTGATCGCGGACCTGTCCAGGGGGCTGGAGGCCTACGACGGCTAGCAGTCCACCTTCGTCTGATGGCTTGCCAGGCCGAACCCCGCAGAGCGAAGGCTGGCGACCCAGCAGGACTCACGCGGGAACGATAACGTATTGATTGCACGGCATTTATTTCGCGGATGATCTTTGAGTGACCCCCAGAGTGACCCCCAGCGCGTCATGCGGCTATGGAAAAAAAGTCAGGTACGGGCCTCAAATTGAATGCATCGCCGGCCGGTTTTGCATCAGGACCTGCGCGTAAATCGCCTGCGCCTTCATCTCCACTTCTTCCGGCCCGTAGCTGGGCGGAAGGCCGGTGCGGTCGTCATAGAGAAAATTGGCGATCGCAACTCGCACGCTGTCGCGCGTCGCCTGCTTGACCGCGAAATCCTGGATCGCCTCAAGCTGCGCCTTCAGCAATACGTAGAGATCGATCGCGACCTTCTTCAGTCTGGCGATGTCGCCTTTGTCGAGGTCCGGCTTCATGAGGAGGTCGAAGAGCGCTAGCGATTCATCGTCCAGGCCCTCGCGCATGGCCCGCCGCTCTTCGTTGTCCAGTTCCTCGACGAGCACCAGCAGCGCGGCAAAGGTCTGTTCGATGGTCACTGCGTCCTTCTCGCTGTTGTAGTCCGCGACCAGCTGCTCGTAGTGCTTCTGGAAGTCGGTGCGCATGGGATTCTGGCGCAGCATTATCTCCAGCTTTTTTTGGATTGCGTCCTTCAGGCTCTGAACGGCGGTGTGCTTCCTCGGGCTTTTTTCGAACTCCTTCTTGAGCCTTTCGAAGTCGATCCGGCTGAT
>JBKJII010000036.1:0-2985 GCA_046598505.1 Caulobacter sp.
CAAAGCCGGCCTGACGGTGGACGACATCGACCTGTGGGAAATCAACGAAGCCTTCGCGGTGGTTGCCGAGAAGTTCATCCGCGACCTCAAGCTCGACCGCGATAAGGTCAACGTGAACGGCGGCGCCATGGCGCTGGGCCACCCCATCGGCGCCACCGGCTCGATCCTCATCGGCACGATGGTCGACGAGCTGGAACGTCAGGGCAAGCGCTACGGCCTGATCACCATGTGCGCCGCCGGCGGCATGGCCCCGGCGATCATCATCGAGCGGATGTAGGACGGCTTACGGGGACATGCCCTTCAGGGCGTGTCCCCGTCGCTGAATTGAGCGTGAAGCGTTGGTTCGGCTAGCTACGTCTCGCGACGAGGAGCACCGGCTCTGCCCCGTCAACGGCGGCCTGAACCCCGTCGACCGCGAAGCCGGCGTGCCTGAGCGCGGCCTCCATTTCGGCCCGAGCCGGGAATCGGTAGATCTCGGACGGGAAGGCTGCTGTGGCCGCCACATCGGCGCTGGTCCGGAATAGCAGCGCCAGTCGGCCCCCAGGTTTCAACACCCTGGCCATCTCCGCCAGCGGCGTTTCGAGGTCGGACCAGAAGTAGACGACGTGGACGCACAGCGCCTTGTTGAACGTGGCGTCGGGAAAGGGCAGGTGGTCCGCAGTCGCGACGATGATTTTGACCCGGGAGGCCTTCACCAGACGTCGGTTTCGTTTGCGGGCTATCCCGACCATCAGCTCGGAGGGGTCGACCCCGACGATTTTGCCCTTTGGTGCGCGCGCTGCGAGCGCTGCCAGACTGCGGCCATGGCCGCAGCCGATATCGAGAACATGATCGACGAAGGTGATGTCGAGCGCCTCAACGGCCAGCAGGTTCGCTGCCCAGGTCTCTCGCGCCATGATGAAGGCGAGGATGCGGCCCAGCAGTCCGCGCGCGTGGCGCGCCTGCTCGGCGATGATGCGGGGGCGCCGGACGCTCATAGCGCGCGCACCTTGGCGATGACTTCCTCGGGGCGTCGCCAGGTCTGGGTCTGACAAATGACGTTGAGCGCACAGCCACGCAGCTTGAGCTGGCCATCTCTGATGCGCACCGTGCCGGTGTAGGTTCGCCCGTCGTCGGGATTGTAGAGCGTGCCGTCAGCCCAGATTCCTGACGCCGTCTCCTTCAATCCCCGCACGATCTCGACGCCGGCCAGGGGCCGGGACCGCAGGGGCCTGTCCGGATTGTGAACGTCGGTGCGTCGGCGACCGGCAGCGTCGGTGTCTTCCCAGAGCCAAAGGATACGCCCGCAGACCGTGTCAGGCGCACCGGCGCACGGCTTGAACTCGACAATCGAGCCGAAGCCCTGGGTAGCCCAACGGCCGGCAATATCCGCTCGGCCGCGGGCCTCAGCCTTGCCGGAGATGACGACCGCACCTGCGGCGGCAAGCACCAGCACAGCCCCGACCCTGGCCGCCCGCGAAATGCGCCCGGCCCGGTCGCGGCCGGGGCCAGCAATCCGCGCCACCTGCGCCTGGTAGTCCGGATGCTCAGTGCCCATGAGGCGGTCCCACCAGGTGAAGTAGAGGCCGAAATTGCTGCGCATGTCCTGATGGTGAAGGTCGTGATGGGTGGTGGTGTTGAGCCAGCCGAACATTCGGGAGGGCCGGCCCGAGACCGGCGACAGCTCCACGCCTGCATGGCCGATGACGTTGCGGATAATCTGCCACGTCACAAAGCTGAACAGGGCGAGGTCATGCATTGGCACGACCGCCGCCCAGATCGGCACGAAGGCGACCATCACCACGGCCTCAGGAATATCGAAGGCGTAGGCGGTCCACGGCGTGGGCGTCTTCGACAGGTGATGGGTCCGGTGAAAGACCCTGAACAGGCGCGGATGATGCATCGCCCGGTGTGTCCAGTAGAACCAGGTGTCCTGGGCGATGATCATCAGGACGAGCGTGACGGCGAAGTAGACCGGGCCGCGCAGGCTGAAGTCCTGGTAGATCGTCATCCATCCCGCGCGGCTGGCGAGGAACATGCAGAAGCCGGCGACGGAAAACACCAGCGTCGTGCGGAACGAGGTCGCGATCTCGCGGCGCAGGTCCGCCGCACGAGCCGTGCGGTCCTGGATTCGTCGCGCCTTGAGACCGGCATTCCAGAAGGCCCACAGGACCAGGCTCGCCAGGCCCGCCGTGGCGAGATAGCGACCGCTCTCAATCCCGAAGATGACAGGGAAGACCGCGACGGCCTCACCCCACGTGACGTTCAGCCCTGACATTGCTCTGGCCTCCGATGCCCTCGCCGGATCATTCCGACGAAGGCATGCTGGCCGGGAAGCCCGCGCCTGGCTCGCCGCATTTGGAACTGGGCTGGCCGAAAGACGCAATCGTCTGGCTGGAACTGAAAACAGCCCTGAAAATCAGTGTGTTGATCCGCCGCGAGACCCGGCGTTGTTGGTCCGATCGGCCCGAAACTCGGTTGGCGTCTGGCCGGTCTCCGACTTGAAGGCGCGATTGAACGGCCCGGGTGACTGAAAGCCGGCGTCGAGCGCGATGGTCGAGATCGGCACTTCGCGCTGCGTCGGGTCGGACAGGGCATCCTTGGCTTCGCCAATCCGCCAGCCGTTCAGAAAGGCCGCGAAGTTCCGATGGCCCAGGCGGCGGTTGATCAGGCGGCGCAACCGGTATTCCGGAATGCGTAGCCGAAGCGCCAGTCCGGCGATGGACAGGGTCTCATCGCGATAGAGCCGCTCCTCACGCATGAGTCGGTCCATCTCGGCGGCGACGACCGCATCCTGGGGATCGAGCGCAGGCGCCGGGCCGGCGGGAGCGCTTGCCAGGTGGGCAGTCGTGGCCGGCCCGACCAATTCTGGATCCGGCTTGGCGAATACGGCGAGGCCACAGAGGCCGAGCAGCGCGAGCACTCCAGCCGCCAGCGGGGACAGGGCGGCGGCTGAGCCCAGGAAGAGTTCGCCGGACTGCACCGACAACACAGCCAGAACGTAAA
>JBKJII010000047.1:0-7448 GCA_046598505.1 Caulobacter sp.
TTCGCCAGATCGGCGTTGGTGCCGGACCGCATGCCGCCGTCCATGTAGCGGCGACCCTCGATGGTGATGGCCGGGAAGATCGCCGGCACCGAGCAGGACGAGGCGACGCCCCGGCCCAGCGGCGCGGCCGTCTCGCTCGACCAGACCTGAAATTCGCCGGTCGCCGTATCGACGGCCGTGCAGGCGTAGCGCTCCGGCCAGGGCTGCTCCTCGATCAGCGGGCCGAAGCCCTTGAGGAACACCTCCTCGCTGACCGTCTGGCCGTTCAGCGAGATCTGGCCGAGCTCGAGCATCAGCGCATGCGGCATGTCGCCCTGCGGCGGCCGGCGCGCGAAGACGCCCATCAGGCCGGACAGGTCGGGCGCCGCGCCGGGCCCCTTGGCCTGGGCCTCCCTTGCCTTTTCGGCATTGGCGAATTCGGCGTCCAGCAGCTGCGCCGGCGTCCGGCCGGTCGCCAGCAGGGCCCCGCAGACCGAGCCTGCCGAGGTGCCGAGAATCCAGTCGGCGCCACTGACGTCCGCCCCTGACGCGGCCAGACCCGCGAGCAGCCCGGTCTCCCAGGCGATACCCACCGGCCCGCCGCCACCCAGCACAAGAGCCCGTGTTGTCATGGCCTGGTCTTTCCCGTTTGGAGCGCGCTGTCGCGAGTCTCTGGCGCCAGCGAGAAATCACCCGCTACGGCCAGTCCGCCCGCACGGCTCAGATGATCGTCATCGGTATAAAGGAAGGTCTCGCCGGACCGGGTCAAGCACCGGTCGCCCCGGCACATCCTTTGCGGTAGCGAATAGACGCTCACGCCGGGATAGCGCGCAGCGGCGGCGCGAAGCTGTGCGCGCACGAAGGCTTGTCGCCGGTCCACCACGGCCCGATCGATGCCGTCGCAGGGGCCCGTCGACAGGCCCCACATCCGGCGGCGGCTGAAACAGTCGGGGACCGACCAGACCAGTTCGGGGGGCTGCTCGACCAGGATGATCCGTCCGTCCGGCCCCAGGGCCGCCCGCAGCGCCAGGATCGTGCGCTCAAGGGCGGCGGCGAAGGCCCGTCGGCTGTTGCTGCGGGCGAGCGTGGCGTCAGCCTCGTCGATCAGGAACATCGGGACCCGTCCGTCCTGACCGATCGGTTCGGATTCGGCGTAGGTCGTCCAGCGCGACACCAGCACGACGGTGCGTAGCGAGGGGTTGGCGGCCATTGCGGCCATGGCCCGGCGATTGGACTCTGCACAGCCGCCGATCCGGTGTCCGGGCCGAACCGGGCTGACGCCGAGCAGCGGCGGGCAGGCGCCCCGGGTGTAGAGCCGGACCCGCAAGTCCGCCCGGGCGGCGTCGCGCACGATGACGGGGGTGAAGGCGACGGCGTGAGAGTCGCCCCAGACGGCGATTTCTTCCGGCCCCGGCGGACCGATGCGGCAGCGCGGCGGGGCCGGCGGCGGGCCACAGGCGCCGAAAGGGCTGCGGTCGTATCGCGCGGCGTCGGCGATCCGCACGCCTGCATCGACCCGGCCCGGCAGACCTCGCGTCAGGACCATGGTCCCGCCGGCCAGGGCCAGGATCGCGATCGCCGCGGCCGCCAGCGCCAGGGTCCGGCGCGGCGCGGTGAGGCCCCCGCGCCGGAACGGCTGCTCGATGAAGCGCCACGACAGCACCGCAAGCACCAGGGACAGGCCGATGATCGCCGCCGCCTGGGCAGCGGACGGCGGCTCCAGCAGCCGGTAGGTCGCCAACGCCAGCAGCGGCCAGTGCCACAGGTAGAGCGAGTAGGAGATCAGCCCGACGAACACGACCGGCCGCCATGACAGCAGGCGCGCGACCAGGGTGTCGCCCTGGCCGTTCGCCGCCAGGCACAGCGCTGCGCCCAGGCAGGGCAGGGCAGCCATCGGGCCGGGACTTGCGGTCCCGGTGTTGAAGGTGACGATGCTCAAGGCGATCAATGCCAGGCCTGCGTCGGACATCAGTTCGCGCAACCATCGTCGGGCGAATATGACCGGCCACAGGACCAGCTGGGCGCCGAGCATCAGCTCCCAGACCCGCGTGGGGGTCATGAAGAAGGCGTCGGCCGGGTTGTCGCGCGTCCACCAGATGGACAGGGCGAAACTGCCGAGGCCAAGCCCGACGACGACCGCCGGCAGGGCGCGTCGGGCGAACCGGTAGGTGGCCCAGAGGATCAGCGGCCAGGCGGCGTAGAACTGCTCCTCGATGGCCAGCGACCAGGTATGCAGCAACGGCATCGTGGCGGCGTTGGGCGAGAAGTAGCCGATCTCCCGCGTGAACTGCAGGTTCGAGACGAACAGCGCCGTGGCCGCCAGATCCCGCCCCAGCGCCAGCAGGTCCTCGGGGGTCATCAGGGCCAGGGCCGCCAGCGCCGTGACGGCGGCCATGACCGCCAGTGCAGGCAGGATGCGCCTGGCCCTTCGTGCGTAAAAGCCGGCGAGGGAGAAGCGCTCCGCCTCGAGCGACCGTTGCAGGATGCCGGTAATCAGGAAGCCGGAGATGACGAAGAATACGTCGACCCCGACAAAGCCGCCGGAGAAGCCCGGCGTTCCGACGTGAAACAGGACCACGGGCACGATCGCCAGGGCCCGCAGGCCGTCGATATCGCGTCGGTGGCCGTCCGGCGATCCCGCGATGGCCCCGCTGCTCATTCCGCCCCCAATCGTGTTCAGCCTGCCGCGGTTTCCCGGGCCAGCACGGCCGTCAGCCCCTCACGATAGGTTGGCCAGGCCGGGCGCCAACCCAGTTCGGCCTTGGCCAGACTGTTGGAGACCCGCTTGTTCTCGCCCCAGAACCGCCGGGCGGCGGGCGTCAGGTCGGCGTCGTCGAAAGCGGTCACCGTCGGCGCGGGCTTGCCCAGCAGCTGTGCGGCGAAGGCGTTGACCACATGCGAGGGCGCCGGTTCGTCGTCACAGAGGTTGTAGCTGGCCCCCGCCCGCGGCCGGGCGATCGAGGCGGCCAGGCCGGAGGCGATGTCGTCGACATGGATGCGGCTGAACATCTGGCCGGGCTTGACGATGGCGTGGGCCGTGCCGTCGCGCACCCGGTCCAGCGCCGAGCGGCCGGGGCCGTAGATGCCCGGCAGGCGGAAGGCCGTCACGGTCAGACCCATGCCCCGTCCGATCTGCCGCCAGTCGCGCTCGGCCGACACGCGCCGCGCGCTCTCGACCGACCGGGCGCTCAGCGGTCCGGCCTCGAACACCCAGCGCCCCTCGCGGTCGCCATAGACGCCGGTGGTCGACAGGTAGCCGATCCAGTCGGGAAACGCGTTGGCCTCGGCAAGGGCCGGGATCAGGGTGTTCAACCCCGGACAGCCGGTCTCGGTCGGCGGGGCAGTGATCAGGATGGCGGTGGCGGTTTTCAGAGCCTCGACAAGGGCGGGCCGGTCGTCGGTATCGATGGGCGCAACGCCGTGGACCCGGGCCTTGTCCGCCGTCGCCGGCGTCCGCACCACGGCGGTCACAGCCCAGCCGTCGGCCATCATCCGCCGGGCGGTGGCCTGACCGGTAAACCCGAAGCCGAAGATGAGGAGATGGTTCATACCCTCTCCCAACGGGAGAGGGAGGGGCCCGCCGCGACGCGGCGGGAGGGTGAGGGGTTACGGTGAGAGCCGGCAACGCCGTACCCCCTCAACCTCCCACCCATCGTCGCAAGGGCGCAGCCGGGCGGGCCCCTCCTTCTCCCTCTGGGAGAAGGAAAGCTCACTACAGCAGCGCCGTGATCGCGGCCCGCGCGGCATCCGCCAGGTCCGGACGCTTCAGCGCGAACGCAACATTGGCCCGCAGCAGGCCGATCTTGTCGCCGCAGTCATAGGTCACGCCGTCGTATTCCAGGGCGTGGAAGCTCTCGACGGCCATCAGCCGGGCCATCGCGTCGGTCAGCTGGATCTCCCCGCCCGCGCCCTTCTGCTGGGCGGCCAGCAGGGTGAAGATTTCCGGCTGAAGGATGTAGCGGCCCGAGATGAACAGGTTCGACGGCTCGGTCCCCGGCGCGGGCTTTTCGACCATGCCGGTCATGCGGTTCAGCCGGCCCTCATGGGTTTCCAGCGCCACGATGCCGTACTTGTGCGCCTCGCCCGGCGGGCAGGGCTCGACGGCGATGATGTTGCCGCCGACCTGGTTGTAGGCGTCGACCGCCTGTTTCAGGGCCGGGACCTTGGCGTCCATCAGCATGTCCGGCAGCATGACCGCGAACGGCTCGTCGCCGATCACATCGCGCGCGCACCAGACGGCGTGGCCGAGGCCCAGCGGGGCCATCTGGCGCACGAAGCTCATCTCGCCCGGACGCGGCAGTTCGGCGCGGATTTCCTCGAGCATCTCCAGCTTGCCCTTGGCTTCCAGCTGGGCTTCGAGCTCGGGGTGATGATCGAAATAGTCCTCGATCGCCTCCTTGCCGCGGCCGGTGACAAACACGAAATGCTCGATCCCGGCGGCCCGACCCTCGGCCACGATGTAGCTGAGGATCGGCCGATCCACGACGTTGAGCATCTCCTTGGGCGTGTTCTTGGCGCCGGGGAGAACGCGGGTGCCCAGGCCAGCGACGGGCAGGACGGCTTTGCGGACAGGTCTCATGGATGCGGGAGTATCCGAGCGGAACGGTGAAATCCAGAGCGATACCCGCTCCATCCACCGCTCATCCCGGCGAATGCCGGGACCCAGATCCAATGACGCCGTCGACCGTGGCTAGCCAATCAGGTCGTCGTAGAGGTCCCGCCATGTCGGATTGAGCCCTTCAATCAGCAAGAGCTTCCAGGAGCGCCGCCATTCCTTGATGCGACGCTCTCGACGAAAGGCGCCTTCACGCGTGTCGTGAACCTCGTACCAGACGAGGATGCTGCATCGGTATTTTGCGGTGAATCCCGGCCGGATCTTGTTCTTATGCTCCCATACCCGCTTCGTGATGCTGTCCGTGGAGCCGACATAGATCGTCCCGTTACGGCCGCTCGCCATGATGTAGGTATAGAAGGCCATTCGCTACTATAGCGGGCAATTTGGCCGACTTCACGCCCGATGATCTGGGTCCCGGCATTCGCCGGGATGAGCGGAATAGCAAGTTATTCCACCGTCACCGACTTGGCGAGGTTGCGCGGCTGATCGACGTCCGCGCCCTTCAGCACCGCGACGTGATAGGCCAGCAGCTGGATCGGGGCGGCCATCACCAGGGCCGAGATCAGCGGGTCGCTGGCGGGGGCGGTCATGACCACCTTGGCGCCGGCCGGGGCGTGTTTGGCGCCTTCGGGATCGGTGATGAACACCACCTGGCCGCCGCGCGCCATCACCTCGCTCATGTTGCTGGCCGACTTTTCGAAGTAGCTGTCGAAGGGGGCCAGGATGATGATCGGGGTCAGCTCGTCGACCAGCGCGATGGGTCCGTGCTTCAGTTCACCTGCTGCATAACCTTCAGCATGAATATAGCTGATTTCCTTCAGTTTAAGGGCTCCCTCTAAAGCCAGTGCTGACATCGGCCCGCGGCCCAGATAGAGCACGTCCCGCGCCTTGGCGATGTCCACCGCCACGGCGCGCACGGCGTCTTCCAGACCGATCGACTCGGCGATCAGGCGGGGGGCCTCCAGCAGCACCCGCACCAGCCGCTGCTCCTCGGCGGCGTCGATCCGGCCGCGGGCGCGGGCGGCGGCGACGGCCAGCGCGGTCAGCACGCTGACCTGGGCGGTGAAGGCCTTGGTCGAGGCGACGCCGATCTCCGGGCCGCAGTGGATCGGCCAGACCACGTCGACCTCGCGGGCCATGGTCGATTCCTGGGCGTTGACCACGGCGGCGGTCTTCAGCCCCTTCGCCTGGCAGAGGCGCAGGGCGGCCAGGGTGTCGGCCGTCTCGCCCGACTGCGACATGGCGATGGCCAGCGACCCGGCGCGCAGGGCCGGCTCGCGATAGCGGAACTCCGAGGCGATCTCGATGTCGACCGGCAGGTCAGCCAGCCGCTCGATCAGGTATTTGCCGATCATGCCGGCGATGTAGGACGTGCCGCAGGCGACGATCTGGATCCGCTCCAGCGCCGCGAAGTCGATCCCGCCGGGCATGGCCGTCCGGCCGGCGACCGCATCGACATAGGCGGAGATGGTGTGTTGGCATCCCTCCGGCTGGTCATGGATTTCCTTCTCCATGAAGTGCCGGTAGTTGCCCTTTTCGACCAGCGCGGCGGCGGCCGAGACCACCTTCATCGCCCGTTCGACGGGCGTGCCCGACTGGTCGAAGATCTCGGCGCGGTCGTGGTCGATGGCGACGTAGTCGCCTTCTTCCAGATAGGTGACCCTGTTGGTGAACGGCCCCACGGCCAGGGCGTCAGAGCCGAGGAACATCTCGCCGTCGCCGGTCCCGACCACCAGCGGGCTGCCTTTGCGGGCGCCCATGATGAAGTTGTCGTGGCCCTCGACCAGCACGGCCAGGGCATAGGCGCCGGTCAGCCGGTCCAGCGCCGACTTGAACGCCGCCAGCGGGGCCTGGCCCGCGTCGAGATACGAGTCGATCAGCTGGGCGATGACCTCCGTATCGGTCTCGCTCTCGAACACCCGCCCGGCGGCCTGCAGGTCGGCCTTCAGTTCGGCGAAGTTCTCGATGATGCCGTTGTGGACCAGGCTGACCCGGCCGCCGCGCTGCGGGTGCGCGTTGCGCTCGGACGGCACGCCGTGCGTGGCCCAGCGGGTGTGGCCGATACCGACCGTGGCCGTCAGCGGGCTGTCCTCGAGCACCGCTTCCAGCGCCCTGATCTTGCCCTGGGCCCGGCGCCGGTCGACCTTGCCGCCCGTCTCGACCGCAACGCCGGCCGAGTCATAGCCGCGATACTCCAGCCGCTTGAGGCTCTCGATCAGTCGATCCGTGACGGGCGTCTTGCCCACGATGCCGATGATGCCGCACATGCTTTGTTTCGTAGTCCCTGTCAGAAGGGCTAGAATTGTCGGGAACAGATCGTCCCCCGGTCGGCGTTTAACATCGGCTTGGGTTGAGACGGCATAAAACTGCGTTGCACACTGTTGCGTGTTTTCGGGGCGAAGGATTTTTCATGGGCAAGCGGACCTATTTCGGCACCGACGGCATCCGGGGGCAGGCCAACAGCCACCCGATGACCGCCGAAGTCGCGCTGCGTGTGGGCCTTGCCGCCGGCAAGCTGTTCCGCCGCGATCACGGTCGCCGCCCGCTGGTGGTCATCGGCAAGGACACCCGCCTCTCGGGCTACATGATCGAGCCGGCGCTGGTCGCCGGCTTCACCAGCATGGGCATGGACGTGCGCCTGTTCGGCCCGCTGCCGACGCCCGCCGTAGCCATGATGACCCGCTCGATGCGCGCCGACCTGGGCGTGATGATCAGCGCCTCGCACAACGCCTACACCGACAACGGCATCAAGCTGTTCGGCCCTGACGGTTACAAGCTCAGCGACGCCCGCGAGCTGGAGATCGAGGCCCATATGGACGAGGGCCTGCAGGAGGGTCTCGTCGCCCCCGCCGAC
>JBKJII010000483.1:0-5546 GCA_046598505.1 Caulobacter sp.
CACCCAGGCTTTCGAGCTGACGCACAATGCCGTTGATCAGCCGGTCGACGCGTTCTGGCTCGATGTTCCGCTTGCGCAGGGGCAGTGCGACGGAGCGGGCCAGCTTCTCGCGGTCGAACGGCGTGCGCCGGCCCGATCGCTTGACGATGGTCAGCTCGCGCAGCTGAACCCGTTCGAAGGTGGTGAACCGGCCGCCGCACTCGGGGCACAACCGGCGCCGACGGATGGCCGCGCCATCTTCCGACGGGCGGCTGTCCTTGACCTGGCTTTCCATATGACCGCAGAACGGACAGCGCATGTTGGGCCCCTCCCGGCGGCCATCCCTATTAGTTGTAGATAGGGAAGCGCGCCGTCAACGCCAGCACTTGTTCACGAACACCGGCTTCGACCGCCGCATTGCCTTCGGGGCCATTGGCGGAGAGCCCGTCGACGACCTCACCGATCCAGCGGCCGATCTGGCGGAATTCCGCTTCGCCGAAGCCGCGGGTCGTACCCGCCGGGGTGCCGAGCCGCACCCCCGACGTGACCGTGAATGACGCCGTGTCGAACGGAATGCCGTTCTTGTTGCAGGTGATGTTGGCCCGTTCGAGCGAGGCCTCGGTGTCCCGGCCCGTGACGCCCTTGGGGCGCAGGTCGACCAGCATGACGTGGCTGTCGGTGCCGCCGGAAACGATGTTGACCCCCGAGGCCATCAGGGTGTCGGCCAGCGCGCGGGCGTTGGTCACGACCTGTTGGGCGTAGTCCCTGAAGTCAGGCTGCAGCGCCTCGCCAAACGCGACCGCCTTGGCGGCGATGACATGCTCGAGCGGACCGCCCTGCAGGCCGGGGAACACCGCGGAGTTGATCTTCCTGGCGATGGCCTCGTCATTGGTCAGGATCAGGCCGCCGCGCGGACCGCGCAGGGTCTTGTGCGTGGTCGTCGTCACCACATGGGCGTGCGGCACGGGGTTGGGATAGACGCCCCCCGCCACAAGCCCGGCGTAGTGGGCCATGTCGACCATCAGCAGGGCGCCGATGCTGTCGGCGATCTCGCGGAAGCGCTTGAAGTCGATGGCGCGGCCGTAGGCGCTGCCGCCCGCGATGATCAGCTTGGGCCGCTCACGCTCGGCCACTTCGGCGACGTTGTCATAGTCGATGAACTGGTCCTGCTTGCGCACGGTGTAGGCCACCGGCTTGAACCACTTGCCCGACTGGTTGGCCGGGCTGCCGTGGGTCAGGTGGCCGCCGGCCGCCAGATCCATGCCCATGAAGGTGTCGCCCGGCGTCAGCAGCGCCATGAACACCGCCTGGTTAGCCTGGGCGCCCGAGTGCGGCTGCACGTTGGCGAAGCCGGCGCCGAACAGTTCCTTGGCCCGTTCGATGGCCAGGGTCTCGAGCACGTCGACGTATTCGCAGCCACCGTAGTAGCGCTTGCCCGGGTAACCTTCAGCGTACTTGTTGGTCAGGATCGAGCCCTGGGCCTCGAGCACCGCGCGGGAGACGATGTTCTCCGAGGCGATCAGCTCGATCTGGTTCTGCTGGCGCTTCAGCTCATGCGCGATCGCTTCGGCAATGGCCGGATCGGCCGTCGCGAGATCAGCGCCGAAGAAGGCGGGGCGGATGGGTGTGGAAGCGTTCATGGGCATACCCCTGCTGGCTGCGGCGCGCTGGCTGGCGCGCCCTCTTTAGCGATCATGTCGCCATGATCAATCGGAACCCGGCCAATCCGGGCGCGTTGGTGGACAAACCCTGCGGCTCCTGACCCGTCGTCGGGCCACACAGCACAGGGTTCAGTGAGGAGTACCGGGCATGGCGGACGAGATGAGCGATCAAGGCCCCTCGGACGCGGACATCCTGGCCTGTTCGGCCGAGATCGTTGCGGCCTACGTAGGTCGAAATCCGGTTGGTGCGAGCGCCCTGCCCGACCTGATCCGCACAGTCCACGAATCGCTGAACGGCCTGTCGGGCGCCGGCGCACCATCGGCTCCGCGTGAGAAGCAGAAGCCGGCCGTCCCGATCTCGCGATCTGTTCAACGGGACTACATCGTCTGTCTGGAAGACGGCGCGCAGCTGAAGATGCTGAAACGCTATCTGCGCTCGCGCTTCGATCTGAGTCCGGAAGACTATCGCCGCAAGTGGGGCCTGCCGCCAGAATATCCCATGGTCGCGCCGGCCTATGCCGAGCGACGGTCTGACTTCGCCAAGCGAATCGGGTTGGGCAAGGGCGTGAGGCGGCGGGCTTGATCCTTAGGCGGCATATCCGCCCACGCGGGCGATATTACAGTGAGCCCAGAGATTCTCCAACGCCCGCACCAGATCGCGCATCATCGCATCGGTGTGAAACGGCGTGGGCGTGAACCGCAGTCGTTCGGTGCCGCGCGGCACGGTCGGGTAGTTGATAGGCTGGACGTAGATCCCGTGATCCTCGAGCAGCATGTCCGACACCATCTTGCAGTGGACGGCGTCGCCGACCATCACCGGCACGATATGGCTGACCGAGCTGTCCATGACCGGCAGGCCGGCGGCCTTCATCATCGCCTTCAGGGTCGCGGCGCGCTCCTGGTGCTGGACGCGGACTTCGTTGTGTTCCTTCAGCCAGCGCACCGAGGCCAGGGCGCCGGCGGTGAGGGCCGGCGGCAGCGAGGTGGTAAAGATAAAGCCCGAGGCGTAGCTGCGGATCGCGTCGACGATCACCGCGTCAGCGGCGATGTAGCCACCCATGACGCCGATCGCCTTGCCGAGCGTGGCCTCGATGATGTCGATCTCGGAGGCGATGGCGTCGCGCTCGGAGACACCCCCGCCGTGCTGGCCGTACAGCCCGACCGCGTGGACTTCGTCGATGTAGGTCATGGCGCCGTATTTTTTCGCCAGCGCGACCGTGCCGCGGATGTCGGAGATGTCCCCGTCCATCGAATAGACGCTCTCGAACGCCACCAGCTTGGGCGCATCGGGGTCGACCTCGGAGAGCAGCTGCTCGAGGTGCGCAAGGTCGTTGTGGCGGAAGATCACCCGCTTGCCGCCGCCGTTGCGGATGCCGCTGATCATCGAGGCGTGGTTCAGCTCGTCGGAGAAGATGATCAGACCCGGCAGGATCTTGTACAGCGTCGCCAGCGTCGCCTCGTTTGAGACGTAGCCTGACGTAAACAGCAGGGCCGATTCCTTGTGATGCAGATCGGCCAGTTCGCGTTCGAGCTCGACGTGGAAATGGGTCGTGCCGGAGATGTTGCGCGTGCCGCCCGAGCCCGTGCCGGCGGCGTCGATCGCCGCGTGCATGGCCTCGACAACGACCGGGTTCTGGCCCTGGCCGAGATAGTCGTTGGAACACCAGACGATGACGTCGGACTCCGAGCCGTCGTCACGGGTCCAGGTCGCCCGCGGAAAGTCGCCGCGATGGCGCTTCAGGTCAGCGAAGACACGATAACGGCCTTCGTCACGAACTTGCGCGACTGCGGTCTCGAATGCGGCCTTGTAGTCCATTGACGACGCCCCGGTTCTCAATCGCGGATTGCCCCGCCCGACCGGCCCCTTGTTCCTGTTCGGCGCGCTTATTCGCACCGCCGAACCCCCGTGTCCACTTACGGGAGTTTCATCTGGCAACCTATTACGTGAAAAGCCGCCGGTCTTGCGCGAACGGCTCTCAGGTAGTGCTGCGCAGGATGGGCCGCCCGAGAGGCCGGCGATTTGATCCAGCGCAATTGCGGCGATCAGTTTTTCAGACTGTCCAGCTTGCCGCGGAACATCTGCAGCATGGCGGAGAAGTCCTTCTGGCCATGGCCCATCCCGTCGAACAGCGCATAGAGCGCCTCGGCCTGGGCTCCCATGGGCGTGGAGGCCCCTGCCTTCGCTGCGGCCTCCTGGGCGAGTTTCAGATCCTTGAGCATCAGCGCGCTGAGGAACCCGCCTTCATAGTTGCGGTTCGACGGCGCGGTTTCCACTGGCCCGGGCCATGGGCAATAGGTCGTCAGGGACCAGCACTGGCCTGACGACTTGGAGCCGATCTCGAAGAACCGCTCCGGGTCCAGCCCCAGCTTCTCGGCGAGGGCAAACGCCTCGCACACGCCGATCATCGAGATTCCCAGCAGCATGTTGTTGCAGATCTTGGCCGCCTGTCCCGAGCCGGCGGCGCCGGCGTGGAACACGACGCGCGCCATCGGCTGCAGGATGTCCTCGAAAGCCGCGTAGTCCGCCGCCTCGCAACCGACCATGAAGGCCAGCGTCCCCGCCTCGGCGGCCATGATGCCGCCGCTGACCGGGGCGTCGGCGAACCGGAAGCCCCTGGTCCCCGCCTGCAGCGCAACGGCCTTGGCGCTGTCCATGTCGATGGTCGAGCAGTCGATCAGCAATGCCGAGGCGGGCGCATGCTCCAGCACCTGCTCGCCATAGACGCTGCGCACATGCGGTCCAGCGGGCAGCATGGTGATAACGGCGTCGGCGTCCTTGACGGCTTCAGCGATCGAGGCCGCCGGGCGGCAACCCGCAGCGACGGCCTTGTCGACGGCGGCCTGCGACAGGTCGAAGGCCAAAACCTCGCGGCCGGCCTTCGCCTGGTTGGCGGCCATACCGGCCCCCATATTTCCGAGACCGATAAATGCAATACGAGTCATGCTCTTATGCGGGCTTGCGGAACTTCAGAACGAACTGGTCGCTCTTGCCGCGGATCGACGGGTCGAAGACGCTGGCGGTGCGCGGGTCGGCCGGGTTGCGCAGGACGCTGTTCTCGGCCTCCAGCACGAAGCCGGCGGCGGCGAGTTCTGACTTCACCGTGGCGATGTCGATGCGATGCAGCTTGTTGGACAGGGTGAAGCCCGTCCCGTCGGCGGCGGCGTGGTCGATCACCAGCAGCACGCCGCCGGGCTTAAGCGCCGCGAACATCTGCGTGTTGATGGCCGCGATCTGCTGAGGCGACGCCTGGCCCAGATGCAGGTCATGATAGTTCTGGGCCGTGAGGATCAGATCCAGCGGTTCCGGAAACGCCTGGGCGCCCAGCGAAAAACGCACGGGCACGATGTTCGGGGCGAACGTCGCCGCTTCATCCTGCATCCTGGCGTAGTCGGGGTTGAAGCCGATGAACTCGGGGGCCTGATAGGCGTAGACCTTGCCGGTCGGGCCGACGGCCGTGGACAGGATGCGGGTGAAGTAGCCGCCGCCCATCATGAAGTCGCTGACCCTGTCGCCGGGCTTCACGCCGGCGAAGGCCAGCAGCTCGGCCGGGTGACGGTTGGCGTCGGCGGCGCGTTGGGCTTCAGGGCGCGCGGTGTTGGCGACCGCTGCGGCGATATTGGCCGGAACGTCGCCGGCCATGGCCGCGGCGCCGAGGGCGAGCGCGAGGATCCCGGCGAGCGGGGCAGTGAACTTGAAGGCCATCAGCGGGCGCTCCTGGGTTTGCGGAATTTGTAGACGAACTGGTCGGTCCTGCCCCGGATCGAGGCGTCGAACACGGAGGCGGTCAGCGGATCGTTCGGATTGCGCAGCACGCGGCTCTCGCCCTCATAGACGAAGCCGGCGGCCTCGATCTCCCTGCGCACCAACGCCGCGTCGATGCGATGCAAGGTCTCGGTATCCCGCAG
>JBKJII010000062.1:0-5392 GCA_046598505.1 Caulobacter sp.
GTCGCGCAGCCGCACGAGGATCTCGGGGCTCGACCCGACCAGCTGGAACGGCCCGAAGTTCAGATAGAACAAGAAGGGCGAGGGGTTGGTCCGCCGCAGCGAGCGGTAGAGGGCGAAGGGCGCGCGGGTGAACGGCGCGCGGAACCGGTGGCTGGGCACCACCTGGAAGATGTCGCCGGCGCGGATGTAGTCCTTGGCCTTCTCGATGATCTCGGCGTAGCCGGCGCGGCTGACTTTCGTGTCGAAGATGTCCGGGCCGGGCGCGCCGTCGGTCGCCGGGGCGGGCAGGGGCCGGCGCAGGTCGGCCATCACCGCGTCGAGCCGCCCATTGGCGGCGGCGAAAGCCTGATCGGCGCTGACGCCGGCGACAGGCCGCGCCGGCGTCACCAGCACGATCTCCTGGGCGATGGCGTCGAACACGGCCACGATCGACGGCCGGATCATCACCGCGTCAGGCAGTCCCAGTTCGTCGGCGTTGATGTTGGGCAGCTTCTCGACCAGCCGGACCATGTCGTAGCCCAGCGCGCCATAGATTCCGGCGGCGGGCGGCGGCAGGCCGGCCGGCAGTTCGATGCGCGAGCGGGAGACGAGGTCGCGCAGGCTGTCGAGCGCCCCACCGGTCTGGGCTGTGAACCGGTCAGCCGCGATGGCCTCACCCTCGGCGACCTCCGCCATATCGCCGCGACACCGCCAGACGAGGTCCGGCTTCATCGCCACGATCGAGTAACGCCCGCGCCAGGCGCCGCCTTCGACCGACTCGAACAGGAAGGCATAGGGCCGCTCCCGCGCGATCTTCAGATAGGCCGAGACCGGCGTCTCGAGATCATCGATCAGCCGCCGAAAGACGACCTGGGGCCGCCCCGCCTCCCATGCCGCCCTGAAGCTGTCGAAGGACGGCTCGGTCGTCACTGGCCCTTGTCCGCCGGGGCGTCGCCCTGACCCGACGCGGCCTGCGTCGGGTCGATGCCGATGGCCATGCGGGCGCGGGTCAGGTCCGTGCGGGTCTTCAGCTTCTTGCGGGCATAGCTCCGCGCCGACTCGCCGATGTCGCCGAACATCTCCTGGGTGAACTGCGGGCGGGCCTGTTCGGTCGCCTGGGCGACCTGCGCGGGGTCCCCGGCGCGAATGGCCGTGACCACGGCGACGGCGACGCTGAAGTTCGGCGCGGCCGCCGTGAAGGGATCGCCCTTCTTCGCCTGCAGAAGTCCGCCGACCAGTTCGCGGCCCAGGGCTTCATGCGCCTGCAGGGTGGCGCGGCTGACGCCGGTGACCCGCACGACCGTCGCGCCCGCCGAGGCGGCCACGGCCTCCAGCGACTCGCCCTTGCGGATGCGGGCCACCAGCGCCTCGGCGCGCGCCTTCATGGCGTCGGCCTGGCGCATGCGGATCATGTTCTGGACTACCTGCGGTCGGATCGCCGCCAGCGGCGGACGGGCCGGCGCGACAATGGCGTCGACGCGAACCGCGAAATACTCGCCTTCTGCCGCTTCGAGGATGTCGCTCTCGCCGCCCTGGGTCTGTTCGTAGGCCGCCTTGAGGATTGCCGGCGAGAGGCCCGCGATGGGCTTGCCGTCCATGCCGCGGCCATCGGCGGTGACCGGGCCAAAGACCGTCGTCGGCACGCCGGCCTTGGCCGCCGCTTCCGGCAGGGTCGCGCCGGCTTCGTGAGCGTCCTCGTAGACCTTGGAGATATCGGAAATCTTCGAGCCGGCCAGATCGCCGCGGATCTTGGCTTCGATCTCGGCGCGATGCTCCGCCAGGGTCGCGATATTTCCGGGCGTGACCTTGGTGACCTTGATCACGGTCAGGCCAAACGCGCCCTTCAGCGGCGCGCTGACGGCGCCGCTCGGCAGGGCGAAGGCGGCCGTGGCGACCGCAGGATCGGAGAATGAGGTGCGCGGCTTGTCGGCGAAGGTCACGGCGGTGACCCCGAACGCCTTGGCGACGGCCGAGGGGTCATCACCCTTCTGCAGGCGGGCGACGATCGCCGCGGCCTGGCCGGCGTCCCTGGCGGGGATCTGCACCACAGAGCGCAGTTCCGGCTTGGACAGGCTGTCCTTCATGAAGTCGAACTGCTTCTGCACCTCGGCCTCGGTCACGGTGACCTTGGGCTCGAAGTCCTTGGTGTTGAAGCGGACCACCGTGAAGCGCCGGAATTCCGGCAGGTTCGGCACATTGGTCTTCACCCAGGCGGTGATCTCGGCGTCGGTCGGGCTGGCGACAGCTCCAACGCTCGCGGGCGTGACGGTGAAATAGGCTACGTCGCGCTGCTCAAGCGCGAACATGCCGCCGATGGCCGAATAGGCGCGCGGCGCCTGCAGCCCCGCGACGGCGGCGGAGATGAACTGGTTGCGGCGCATCTCGTCTGTCAGGATGCCTTCGAAGGTCGCCGGAGTCAGGCCGCGCTCGGCCAGCGCCGCCCTGTACTTGGCTTCGTCGAACTCGCCCGTGACCTGGTTGAAGAACCGCGGCGCCTGGCGCAGCTGCTCGGTAAGCATCTTGTCCGAGGCGCGCAGACCCATGCGGGACAGCAGCTCGTCGAGGGATTCGCGGTAGGCCAGTTGCTCGAGCACCCGGCGATCAAGGCCCTGTTCCTGGGCCAGTTCGGCGGTGATCGGCTGCTGGAAGCGCTGTTCCAGCTGCTCCTTGTAGCTGTCGAATTCGCGCTTGAAGTCATAGGCCGTGATCGTTCGGCTGCCCGCCTTGACGACGAAGTTGGACGTGCCGCCCGCCAGCAGATCCTTGTTCACACCGAACACGGCGAAGCCGATCAGCAGCGGTACGAACAGCAGCAGGGCGAGCCAGGATTTGGCGAACTTCCGCATAAAGGCGAGCATGAACAGACGAACCCTCAGGAGCGC
The DNA here is from genome assembly GCA_046598505.1 of Caulobacter sp. GTDB lineage: Bacteria > Pseudomonadota > Alphaproteobacteria > Caulobacterales > Caulobacteraceae > Caulobacter. Next base: position 2,862 of record JBKJII010000062.1, read on the forward strand.
GGGGCGTTTGCGCCGCCACGGCGGTATAGTGGAGGCGCATCCAACCCCGCAAGCGTGGCGCCGATGCGGCGTGACAGGATGTTCGCCTTCGCGTAGGCCGCAGGGCGACAAATTTGAACCATAAGGCCCTCGTCCATGACCACGCCGCGTCCGCTGATCGCCGGAAACTGGAAGATGAACGGGTTGGAGGCGGCGCTCGATGAAGCCCGGGCCGTCGCCGCGGCGGTGGAAGCCCATCCGCCGGCCGCGCGTGTCGCCATCTGCCCGCCGACGACCCTGATACACCGCCTGGCCGATGGGCTGGCCGGGACGGGCGTCGAGATCGGCGGGCAGGATTGCCGGGCCGAGGCGTCCGGCGCCTTCACCGGCGACGTGGCGGCCGAAATGCTGGCGGACGCCGGCGCCGGACTGGTGATCGTGGGGCATTCCGAGCGACGCGCCGGCTATGGCGAAAGCGATGCGCTCGTGGCCGCCAAGGCCGGCGCCGCCCACCGGGCGGGGCTGGAGCCGATCGTCTGTGTCGGCGAGACCCTGGCCGAGCGGGAAGCCGGCCGCACCCTCGCGCTGGTCACGGGACAGGTGAGGGGATCGCTCCCGGCCGTCCTCGCCGGCAAGGCGTTCGCGGTGGCCTACGAGCCGGTCTGGGCCATCGGCACGGGCCTGACGCCGACCCTGGAGCAGATCGAGGAGGTCCATGTGGCCATCCGGGCGGTTCTGGTCGACCTGTTCGGCGACCACGGCGCGGGCGTGCCAATTCTCTACGGTGGTTCGGTAAAGCCCTCGAACGCGGCTGAAATCCTGCGGCTGCGCGACGTCGGCGGCGCGCTGGTCGGCGGCGCATCGCTGAAGGCGGCGGACTTTCTGGGGATTATCGAAGCGGCGTAGGCCTGCTCGGGGACATGCACTTCAGTGCGTGTCCCCTTTAAGCCGGTTCAGGCTCATTCGGACGGAGGGGACACGTACTGAAGTACATGTCTCCGCGCTGGCGCTACAGCAACAGACCCCACAGCCGGCAGTCGCGGCGTTCGCCTTCGCGGTCGACGTGGCCTCGCAGGTAGCCTTCTTCCTCGAACCCGAGCTTTTTCAGCAGCGACTCGGACGCCAGATTTCCAACATGGGTGCGGGCCCACAGCCGCTTGAAGCCGAGGGTCGCCGCATGGCCCATGACCGCCTGCATCGCTTCGTAGCCGTAGCCCTGACCCCAGGAATCCTTGCCGAGCATGAAACCAACCTCGGCGCGGTGATGCCGCCAGTCGATGTCCGACAGGTCGACGCTGCCCAGATAGCGGTCTTCCGCATTCAGCCGCACCGACCAGTAGAAACCCTGCTCATTGGCCATCTCGATCAGCTGGCCATGCAGGAAGGCCTCGATCACATCGGGATCGTCCATGGCCACGCTGTCCATGTGCGCCATGACTTCCGGATCGGCCATGATCGGCTGGAGCAGAATGCCGTCCTCGGCGGTTACCGGGGTCAGCTTCAGGCGTTCGGTTTCGAGAATCATGACCTTGCAGGCTCGCCAACAATGCCCAGCTATGGCGTGGCCGCCTGCGTGGTGCTAGAGGGGCCGGCTTGTTTCGACCGGGCGCATGTCGCCGAACGGACCCTGATAGACCGCAATGCTGCTGAACATCCTGCTCACGATCCAGATCATCGTCGCCTTCCTGCTCGGCGTGGCGGTCCTGTTGCAACGCTCCGAAGGCGGCGCGCTCGGCATGGGCGGCGGCCCGTCGGGCTTCATGACGGCGCGTGGCCAGGGCGACCTGCTGACGCGCTCGACCTGGACGCTGTTCACGATCTTCCTGCTGCTTTGCGTCGCGCTGACGGTTCTGCAAGGCCGTGAGCGGGCCGGCTCATCGGTCGTTGGCCGTGGCGAGGTCGGCCGGATTGCGCCGGCGGCGCCCACGACGACCGCGCCCGCGCCGGTCGGTTCTGCGCCAGCGCCGCAACTCGACGGCCTGCCCGCCGCGCCGCCCTCCACGGGCTCCTCGGCGGTCGAAGGCGCCCTGGGCGGCCTTGGTTCGCCGGACGCCCCGCCGAGCAAGTAACTTCAGCCGTCTGTCGATGGTGCAGGCGCCGATGCCGAATCGGCGCTATTCTGGATTCCCATGGCCCGGTACATTTTCATCACCGGCGGCGTGGTCTCCTCACTTGGCAAGGGTCTCGCGTCCGCCGCCCTCGGCGCGCTCCTCCAGGCGCGTGGCTACAAGGTCCGCCTGCGCAAGCTCGACCCCTATCTGAACGTCGATCCGGGGACGATGAGTCCCTATCAGCACGGCGAGGTCTTCGTGACCGACGACGGCGCCGAGACCGACCTCGACCTCGGCCACTATGAGCGGTTCACCGGCGTCTCGGCGGCGCGGTCCGACAACGTCACGACCGGCCGCATCTATTCGACCATCCTGGAGAAGGAGCGGCGCGGGGATTATCTCGGCGCGACGGTGCAGGTGATTCCGCACGTCACCGACCAGATCAAATCTTTCTGCCTGACGCCCGCCCTGACCGACGACGGCGAGGATGTCGACTTCGTG
>JBKJII010000071.1:0-3819 GCA_046598505.1 Caulobacter sp.
GGTGATGCCGTCAGTCTCGCCGGGCTTGCCGCCCGTACGGGCCGCCACGATCAGCAGGTCGGCCGCCTCGCCGTCGAGCACGAAGGACTTCTTGCCGGTCAGGCTCCAGCTGTCGCCGCTTTTCTCGGCCTTCAGCGCGGTCATCTCGGGGGCGTGGTGGGCCTTCTCGTCGACAGCCAGAGCGACCACCGCGTCGCCCGCCGCGATCTTCGGAAGCCAGGCGGCCTTCTGGGCGTCCGAGCCGCCCAGGCTCAGGGCCGAGGCGCCGATCAGGGCCGTCGACAGGAGCGGGGAGGCGACCAGGGTGCGGCCGGTCTCTTCAAGGATCAGGCCCAGGCTCAGGTAGCCGAAGTTCGAGCCGTCGTAGTCTTCCGGCACGATCACCCCGGCCCAACCCATCTGGCCCATCTCGGCCCAGGCGGCGGCATCGAAGCTGGCGCCCGAGCCGCCGTCGCGCAGGGCGCGCAGCCGGGTCACCGGCGAGGACTCCTGCGCCCAGCTCTTGGCCGCGTCGCGCAGCATGGTCTGTTCTTCGTTCAGGACGGCCATGTCAGGCGTGCTCCCCAGGAGAGTGGTTTTTGGCGTGATGAAGGGCCCAGTCGAGGGCCTGTTCCAGACGGTCATTGCCCCAGAAGAGCTCGCCGTCGGCGGTGATGAAGCTTGGCGAGCCGAAGACGCCGCGCGCCTTGGCCTGGCTGACGTGGTCCTTGAGCCGCGCCTTGACGGCCTCGGACCCGGCGGCCTCTAACACCGCGTCAGGCGCGCCGCCGGCTTCGGCGATCAGCGGACCCAGGACGTCAGGGCTGGAGATGTCCTGGTCGGCGACGAAGTTGGCCTCATAGACCTTGCGGCTGAAGTCCGGTGTCCAGCCGTCGTCCAGCCCGGCCACCGCGACCCGCGCCGCCAGCAGACTGTTGCGCGGGAATTGCGAGGGGTGGTTCAACGGTAAACCTTCTTCGGCGCAGACCCGTTCCATGTCGCGCCACATGTACTGGCCCTTGACCGGAAAGGCGTTGAACGGGCTGTCAGTCAGGCCCTGCTGGGCATGGAACAGCGGCCCAAGCAGAAACGGCCGCCATTCCACCCGCACGCCCGCCGCCTCGGCCATCCGCTCCACGCGCATGGCCGCCGGATAGCTGTAGGTCGAGGCGAACTCGTACCAGAACTCGATCATGATCCCTTCTCCCACAGGGAGAAGGAGGGGCCCACGCCCGCAAGGGTGTGGGAGGTTGAGGGGTCAGGGACTTGGGTGAGTAGCCGGCCGGCGCCGTAACCCCTCACCCTCCCATCGCTGCGCGACGGGCCCCTCCCTCTCCCGCTGGGAGAGGGAATCATCACTGGTGATCCAGCAGGCCCAGGACCCGCTTGGCGACGACGTTGAGATTGATCTCGCTGGTGCCGCCCTCAATCGAGTTGGCCTTGGCCCGCAGCATCGAGCGCAGGGCGCCGACCTCGCCGGCCGAGAAGCTGTCGCCTTCCCAGCCCAGGCCCTGCAGGCCGAGGGCCTCGACGGTCAGTTCGGTGCGCTCCTGGTTCAGCTTGGCGGCGGCGTATTTGATGATCGAGGTGGCCGCGCTGGGCCCCTTGCTGGCCTTGCCTTCGAGCTCGGCCCGGCGAACGGTCAGCTGGAAGGCGGCGGAGTCCATCTTGTGCGCGGCGATGCGGGTGCGCAGGTCGCCGTCGAGGATGCGGCCCTCGGCGTCCACGCCGATATGCTCCTTCGCCGCGTCGACCACATCGATGCCCGCTCCACCGCCGAACCCGCCGGCGGAGATGTTCTGGCGCTCATACTGCAGCAGGCGTTTGGCGATTTCCCAGCCGCCGTTGAGCCTGCCGACCAGCTGGTCCTTGGGGACCTTCACGTCGGTGAAGAAGGTCTCGCAGAACGGTGAGCTGCCGCTGATCAGCTTGATCGGCCGGGTCTCGACGCCTTGCGTGGTCATGTCGAACAGCACGAAGCTGATGCCCTCGTGCTTCTTGCTGGTATCGGTCCGCACCAGACAGAAAATCCAGTCGGCCTGGTCGGCATAACTGGTCCAGACCTTCTGGCCGTTGATCAGGAAGTGGTCGCCCCCACCCTTCTGACTAATGTCCTCGCATTTGGTCTGCAGGCCGGCGAGGTCGGAGCCGGCGCCGGGCTCCGAATAGCCCTGGCACCAGCGGATCTCGCCCTTGACGATGCCGGGCAGGAACTTCTGCTTCTGCGCTTCGGTGGCGTATTCCAGCAGCACCGGGCCGAGCATCCAGATGCCAAAGCTCATCAGCGCCGGGCGGGCCTTGACGCGCCGCAGCTCGGCCTCCAGCACCTTGTTCTGCTCGCGGCTCAGGCCGCCGCCGCCGTATTCGGTCGGCCACATCGGCGCGGTCCAGCCCTTGGCCGCCATGCGGTCGAGCCAGAGTTTCGCGTCCTTGTTGGTCGGATTGAATCGCCGGCCGCCCCAGGGCGCCTCGGTCTCGTCGTCCATCGGGGCGCTCAGCGAGGGCGGGTAGTTCGCCGTCAGCCAGTCGCGGACCTCCGCGCGGAAGGCCTCAAGATCGCCGCCGCCAAAATCCGCCATGCCCGTTCTCCCTCAAATGCTCGTTTGCCCCAGCTTACCGCGCGGGGCGGATGGAGCAAGCCGGTTCAAACGAGCGTTCGACTCATCACGCCGCGCGCGGGCCGACAGGTCGCGCTATAGAGTGGCCGGGACGGGCTCCTGGGAATTGCATGCGACTCTATGGCGAACTGAAACCGGCGCTTCTGGCGGCCGGCCCGACCGTGGCGGCGATCGCCGCCATTGCTTCGGGCGTCATGCTGCTGGCCTCGGGCGCGACTCCGTCCGACCCCTCCCGCCTCGTCGAACTGCTCAAGGTCACGCCGACGGTGCTGATCGAGATCAGCCATTTCCTGTCGTCGATTCTTGGCCTGCTGCTGATTCTGCTCGCCTTCGGCCTGCGCTCGCGGCTGGATGCGGCCTGGACGGCCAGCCTTGTGACCCTGCTGGCGGCGGCCCTGCTCGCGCCGTTCAAGGGCTTCAACTGGGAAGAGGCGGCGGTGCTGATCGCCTGTTTCCTGGTCATCCTGCCGCTGCATAACGCCTTCCCGCGGGCCGCCGGCCTGTCGCGGATGGAGGTGACGCCGGGGTGGCTGGCCTCGGCCGCGGCGGCCGTCGGCGGCGCCGCCCTGCTCGGCTGGTGGTCCTTCGCCCACGCCGACTATGCCGGCCAGCCGGTCTGGCGGGTGATGGCCGACCAGGACCTGACCCGGGCCATCCGTTCGTCCGGCGGCGCGGCCCTGTTCCTGCTGCTGTTCGGAGTCTGGCGGATGTTCGCCATGCCCGCCACACCGCCCGTAGCCGGGGACGATGATCCGGACTTCGATCGCGTCCGGGCCATTCTGCACAACGCCGAATGGGCCCAACCGGACTCCAACCTGGCCCTGCTCGGCGACAAGCGGTTCCTGTTCTCGCCCTCCGGCGAAACCTTTCTGATGTTCGGCGTGCGCGGCCGGTCCTGGATCGCCATGGACGGGCCGGTCGGGCGGCAGGGCGAACGCATGGAACTGCTCTGGCGTTTTCGCGAGCTGGCCGACGCTCATGCTGCCCGTCCGGCGCTCTACGGGATTGGCCCGGAGGACTTGCCGGATGCCGTCGAACTGGGCTTTTCGATCCAGAAGATCGGCGAAGCGGCGGCCGTGCCCCTGGACGGCTTCTCGCTGGCCGGCCGCCGCCGCGAGGTGCTTCGACGCAACTGGCGCAAGGCCGGCGAGAGCGGCGCGACCTTCGAGGTGGTCCAGCCCGACGGCGTGCCGGACCTGCTGGACGAGCTGAAAGCGATCTC
>JBKJII010000175.1:0-9895 GCA_046598505.1 Caulobacter sp.
GCAGCGGCGTCCTCTATCGGCACTTCGGGGCCGTCGATGCGGCCGAATGCGCCGGACGACTGCGCGAGATCACCCGTCGGCGGGGCCTGATCCTGTTGATCGGCGCCGATGTGGCGCTGGCCGGCGACATCGACGCCGACGGCGTTCACCTGCCCGAACGGGCAGTTGCCGACGCCGTGACGCTGCGACAGGCCCGTCCTGCCTGGTTGTTGACGGCGGCGGCCCATTCGCTCGAGGCGGCCCAACGGGCTGCACGGGCCGGCTGTGACGCCACCCTGGTCTCGCCCGTGTTCCCGAGCCATAGCCCGTCGGCTGGCCCGGCGATGGGGGTCGAGGCCTTCACGGCCCTGGTCCAGGCCGTCGCCGTCCCGGTCTATGCCCTGGGGGGCGTGAACACACGAACGGCCCCGCAGCTGTCAGGCTCGGGCGCGCAGGGGTTGGCGATGGTCGAAGGTCTGTTGGGCGCCGTCAGAACTTGAAGGCGGTCTCGAGACGCACGCGGGGCGTCTCCTCGCTGTCGCCCGGCTTGCGGGCAGGCGTGGGTTGAACAACGCCGACGGCGCCGCCGACGCGAAGCTGCGGGGTGACGCGGAAGAAGGCGCCGGCCTCAAGGTCACGGGCCTGCGCGTCAGCGCCGCGCGGGGTGATGTCGAGCATCAGGCCCCAGCGACCCTTCCTGGCGTCCCACACCAGAGTGCGGCGACCGGTCGGCGTCCCGAACTGGGAGTCCCTCAGGTTTAAGTCGCCGCGAACAACGAAGGCGTCGGACGCACCCGGCGCCCGCGGCTTGGCCGGGGCGCTTTGCGCAACGGCCAGCGTAGCCGACCCCGTGAGGGCCAGCGCCGCAATCCCTGCGATGCTCCAAAACCTAGCCATTCCGCCGTTCCGGCTCCCCCAGCCGTTCTGTCCTGCCCAACGTCTCGATTGAAGATGGGAGGACCTTCACCGCGATTAAAGGCCCTGGCGCGACAGGGTCAACAGACCCCGGGGTGAGTCCGGGGGTGACTCTGACGATTCCCGTCTCGCCTGTGGCGCGAGAGACACGCGATTCCTGTTTGGCGGCGGCGAGGCCATGTTGTAGACGCACTTCATGGGCACGGGGTGAACGTCGGTACGCTTTCAGGAAGAAGGCGCCGGACGGAACGAGTGGAGCGAGAGAATATGGCGTTTGCGGGCAGGTCGTGGATGCGGGTCGCCTCAGTCGGGGTTCTGGCCCTCGGTCTAGTGGGCGTTTCCGCCTGCGGCTCGACGGGTGGGGCCCGGACCTTCCAGACGCAGGAACAGGAAGGTGTGGGCTTCCGTCTGCCCGGCTTCGGCGGAGGTGCGCCCAAGGGCGGCGCGGGGGCCGCGTCCCAGCTTGGCGTCAACGGCTACCTGTGGCGCGCGACGCTGGACACCCTGTCCTTCATGCCGCTGGCCTCGGCCGATCCCTACGGCGGCGTGGTCATCACCGACTGGTATGTGAACCCGGAAAAGCCGGACGAGCGCTTCAAGGCGACCGTCTACATCCTCGATACGCGACTTAGGGCCGACGGCCTGAACGTCACGGTGTTCAAGCAGATCAGCGACGGCGCCGGCGGCTGGACCGACGCGCCGACCGCCGCCCAGACCGAGACGGATATCGAGAACGCCATCCTGACCCGGGCGCGCCAGCTGCACCTGGCCAACATCTCCGGCTGAATCCGGACTTCCTAAGCACTTCGCCGCATGGCCCGTTACAATCCGAAGGACACCGAGCCCAAGTGGCGCGCCGCCTGGGCCGACGCGGACGTTTTCCGAACGGAAAACGACGACCCGCGCCCGAAATACTATGTGCTGGAAATGTTCCCCTATCCCTCGGGGCGCATCCACATGGGCCACGTCCGCAACTACGCCATGGGCGACGTCGTGGCCCGCTATCGCCGGGCGCAGGGCCACGCCGTGCTGCACCCGATGGGCTGGGACGCCTTCGGCATGCCGGCCGAGAATGCCGCCATGGAGCGCGGCGTCCACCCCAAGGGCTGGACCTACGACAACATCGCCGCGATGCGGGAGCAGCTGAAGGCGCTCGGCCTGTCGATCGACTGGAGCCGCGAGTTCGCCACCTGCGATCCGGAATACTATGGCCAGCAACAGGCCTGGTTCCTCAAGCTGCTCGGTCGCGGCCTGGTCTACCGCAAGGAAGCCACCGTCAACTGGGACCCGGTCGACATGACCGTGCTGGCCAACGAGCAGGTCATCGACGGCCGCGGCTGGCGCTCCGGCGCGGTGGTTGAAAAGAAGAAGCTGACCCAGTGGTTCCTGCGGATCACCGACTATGCGGATGACCTGATCGAAGGCCTGGCGACGCTGGATCGCTGGCCCGACAAGGTCCGGCTGATGCAGGAAAACTGGATCGGTCGCTCGACGGGTTTGCGCTTCTCATTCGACTTCGACGGCGCGGTTCCTGCGGGATTTGCCCACGGCCTGGAAGTCTACACGACGCGGCCGGACACCCTTTTCGGCGCAAGCTTTGTCGGCATTGCGCCCGACCATCCGCTGGCCGATCAGCTGAGCGCGGCCGACGCCCGCGTCGCGACTTTCGTGGCTGATTGCCGTCGCGGCGGCACCTCCGAAGCCGAGATCGAGGCCGCAGAAAAACTGGGCTATGACACGGGTCTGCGCGTCGCCCATCCGTTCGTTCCGGGCGAGACCCTGCCGGTCTGGATCGCCAACTTCATCCTGATGGACTACGGCACGGGCGCCATCTTCGGCTGCCCGGCGCACGACCAGCGGGACCTCGACTTCGCGCGCAAGTACGACCTGCCGGTCAGGCCGGTGGTCCTGCCGGCAGACGCTCATCCGGCGACCTTCATGGTCGGAGCAGAGGCTTACACGGGCCCTGGAGTGATCTTCAATTCAGGCTTTCTCGATGGTCTGGCCATCGAAGCGGCCAAGGCCGCCGCCGTGGCGAACATCGAAGGCCAGGGCAAAGGGCAGGGCGCCACCGTCTACCGCCTGCGCGACTGGGGAATCTCCCGGCAGCGTTACTGGGGCTGCCCGATTCCGGTGATCCACTGCGCCAGTTGCGGCGTGGTCCCGACGCCGGCCGACCAGCTGCCGGTCGTATTGCCCGACGATGTCAGCTTTGACCTGCCGGGCAATCCGCTGCTGCACCACCCGGCCTGGCGGTTCACGACCTGTCCGACCTGCGGCGGCGAGGCGGAGCGCGAAACAGACACACTGGACACCTTCGTGGACTCCAGCTGGTACTTCGCGCGCTTCACCAATCCGGCCGCGTCCGAGCCGATCGACAAGGCCGCCGCCGACCGCTGGTTGCCCGTCGACCAGTATATCGGCGGCGTCGAGCACGCGGTCCTGCATCTGCTGTACGCCCGCTTCGTCACCCGCGCCCTGAAGGACGAGGGCATGGTCTCGGTGGCCGAGCCGTTCGCGGGCCTGTTCACCCAGGGCATGGTCACCCACGAGACCTACAAAAGTCAGTCCGGCGAGTGGGTCGAGCCGTCGCAGATTGTCATCGAAGCCGAGGGCAATACCCGCCGCGCCCGGATCGCGAGGACGGGCGAACCGCTGGTCATCGGCGACATTGAGAAGATGTCGAAGTCGAAGAAGAACGTCGTCGCGCCGGAGGAAATCTTCGAGCAGTACGGCGTGGATGCGGCGCGCCTGTTCGTCATGTCAGACAGCCCGCCGGAGCGGGATGTGCAGTGGACCACGGGCGGCGTCGAAGGGGCCGGTCGCTTCGTCCAGCGCGTCTGGGCCGAGTTCGACAGCCAGGTCGAGGTCGCGGTCACGCCCCAGGATGCGGAGCGATCGCAGGCCCTGCGTCGGGCGACGCACAAGATCATCAAGGCGGTCACCGAGTCCGTCGACCAGTTCAAGTTCAACAGCGGCATCGCACGGCTGTATGAATTCCTGAACCTTCTGAAGAGCTTCTCGAGCAACGACAGCGCCGTTTCGGTCGCACGCGCCGAAGCCCTGTCCGTGCTGGCGCGGCTGATCTCGCCCTTCACGCCGCACCTGGCCGAAGAATGCTGGGTCCGGATGGGCGGCGACGGCATGATCGTGGACGCGCCCTGGCCCGTTTTCGACCCGGCCATGGCCACGGACGCCGAGCTGCTCTTGCCCGTCCAGGTCAACGGCAAGCGTCGCGGCGAAATCCGCGTCTCGCCCGACGCCACCGAGGCCGAAGTCCGCGAGAAGGCTCTGGCGGACGAAGCCGTCTCGGTCCACCTTGCCGGTCTGAACGTGCGAAAGGTGATCGTGGTGCAGGGCCGTATCGTCAACATCGTGGTGGGCTGACCCATGCAGGCCCGTCTCGTCGCCCTCGCGCTGCTGTTGACCGCCCCGGCCCTTGGAGGCTGTGGATTCACGCCGCTGTACGCCACGCCCGGGCTGTCGTCGGGGCTCTCCTCGATCGAAAGCGTGGCGCCGGAAGGCCGCACGGGCTTCCTGCTGCGTCAGGCGCTCGATGACGCCCTGGCGCGCGATGCGACCAGGCCGGCCGTCTGGCGCCTGACCATGGACCTGAAGGAAATACGCACCTCGCGGGGTCGGCGGGTCGACGCCACCGCCAGCCGCTACGAACTGATGCTGGTCGCCGACTGGAAGCTGGTCAACGTCGCCACCGGCGCTGTCGCGGTGGAAGGCAGCACCCAGACCGAGGCCACTTTCGACCGGGCTGACCAGCCCTACTCCGGTATTGTCGCCAACCAGGACGCCCAGAGCCGGGCCGCCTCTGAGCTCGCGCGCAAGATCCAGCTGCAGTTGGCCAACTGGATGGCCCGCGGCAGCGGCGCATAGGCGCACCGTGGCCATTCTCTCGAAACGGCCCGACGTCGAACGCTTCCTGAAGACCCCCGACAAGGCCTTCCGCGCCGCCGTGCTCTATGGCCGTGACCGAGGCGGGGTGCGGGAGCGGGCTGATCGACTTGCGGCGGCCGTCACCGCCAACCCCAACGATCCTTTCGATGTGGCGGTTTTCACCGAGGATGAGGTCTCCGAAGGGCGTCTGGCTGACGAACTGAGCGCTATTTCGATGATGGGCGGCCGCCGGCTGGTACGGGTGCGATTTTCGACCGAGAAGATCGGCCCCGACCGCACGGTCGCCGAGGCCCTCGCCGGCCATGTCGAGGGCCGCTTCAACCCTGAAGCCTTCTTCCTCATCGAAGCCGGGGCCATCGATCGCGCCTCACCCCTGCGTAAGGCTGCGGAGAAGGCGGCCGGCTGCGCGACCATCCCCTGCTACGAGGATGAGCCGGGCGACATCGCCCGGCTGGTCCGCGAATCGCTGTCGGCTGACAAGGTCGGGCTCGACGCCGGGGCGCTGGAGATGTTCGTCGCGCGCATGCCCCGGGAGCGCGGTGTTTCACGGCAGGAGATCGAACGTCTGGCCCTCTGGCTCGGCCCGGGTAGCGGCCGGGTCGCCACCTCCGCCGATCTGGAAGACTTCCTCGGCGTCGAACCGGAAGCCTCACTCGCTGATGCGGCCTCCGACGCGTTTGGCGGCAAGCTGGGAGCGGCGCAGTCCGGTCTTCGGCGCGCGGCCGCCGAAGGCGAGGCCGGTCCGGCAGCCGTCCGGGCCATGGGTATGCATCTGGCCAAGCTGCGTCGTGTGCTGACCCTCGCCCAGAACGGCGCCTCGCTCACCGAGGCCGCCAAGTCGTCCGGCGTGTTCTGGAAGAACGAGCGAGAATTCCTGCGTCAGGCCCGGGCCTGGACGCTGGAGCATCTGCTGTCGCTGCACCCCGAAGTGCTGGCCGCCGACCTGGCCTGCAAGACAGCCGGATCGCCCGACCATCTGCTCGCCGAGCGCCTGGCGTTGACCATCGCCGGCCGTGCACGCCGCCTCGGGCTCTGACCCCGCGAGACCTGAAAAGTCGGGAAATTTCTCTTCATCAATTCAATGGGTTACGGGCCCGGACTTGAAAATTGGCGCTGTGGCGAAATTGGCCCGCTCAAGCGTACTCCGCTGCGCTTCCCAGCGCCTCAGCCGCCCCGCGTCAGGCGCCGGCAAAGGTCGTCCAGCTGCTCGAGCGTGGCGTAGCGGATCCGAAGCTCTCCGGCGCCGCCCCGATCACGGATCTCGACAGCCAGGCCAAGGACCTCCGACAGGTCGCTCTCGAGCGCGGCGGTGTCGTGGTCCCGGGTCACCTTGCCGGCGCCGACGAACCCGGCGGACTTTTTCTCGGGCGCGCCGCGCTTCACCAGAGCCTCGGTGTCCCGCACATTCAGGCCGCGCGCGATGACCTCCTCGGCGAGACCCAGCGGGTTGACCGAGCCGATCAGGGCGCGGGCGTGGCCGGCGGTCAACTTGCCGTCGGCCAGCAGCGTCTGTACCTCCGTCGGCAGGCTGAGCAGACGTAGCGCGTTGGCGACATGCGGCCGGCTTTTGCCGACAACCTGGGCCACCTCTTCCTGGGTCCGGCCGAACCGGTCCATCAAGGCGCGATAGCTGAGCGATTCCTCGATCGGACCCAGATCGGCCCGCTGAACGTTCTCGATGATGGCGATCTCAAGGACCTGCTGGTCGTCGAGGTCACGCACCAGGGCCGGTATGGCCTTCAGTCCGGCCTGCTGGGCAGCGCGCCAGCGCCGCTCGCCGGCGACCAGCTGGTACTCCCCGGCCGCACCCGGCGCGGGGCGCACGAGAACCGGTTGAAGGACGCCTTTCTCCCGAATGGAATCGGCCAGCTCGCCAATCTCCGCCTCGCCAAATCGCCGGCGGGGCTGGTCAGGGTTGCGCCGGATCAGCTCGATCGGGATCTCCCGCGCGCCCGCGGCTTCAGCCACGCCCGCGGGGCTTTCCGCGTCGGACTCGCCCAGCAGGGCGGACAGACCCCGACCCAGACCCCTGCGACCTTCGGCCATCGACACGTTCACTCCGTTGCTCATGCTGCGGCGAGACGCCGCTCGCGTTCACGCCCTACCACCTCGCGGGCGAGTTTCAGATAGGCCTGCGACCCCGCGCATTTCAGATCGTAGATCAGTACCGGCTTGCCGAAGGACGGGGCTTCCGAAACCCGCACGTTGCGGGGAATGACCGTCTCGTAGACCTTGTCGCCGAAATGGGCGCGAACGTCGCGCGCCACCTGTTCCGACAGGCTGTTGCGGCGATCATACATGGTCAGCACCACGCCCTGGATCTCCAGCGACGGGTTCAGGCTGCCGCGTACCAGATCGACCGTCCGCATCAGCTGGGTCAGGCCCTCCAGGGCGAAGAACTCGCACTGCAGCGGCACGAAAACCGCGTCTGAAGCCGTCATGGCGTTGACCGTCAGCAGGTTCAGTGACGGCGGGCAATCGATCAGAACGTAGCTGTAAGCGCCGGAAATTCGCAGGCTCTCCAGCGCGTCGCGCAGTCGGTAGGTCCTTCGCGCGGCCTGGCCCAGTTCGACTTCCACGCCCGACAGATCTGCATCGGAGGCGATCAGATCGAGGCCGGGGAGGGCGGTGTGGATGGCTGCATCCGCCATCGGCGTGTCGCTCATCAGGACGTCATAGAGCGTGACCTTACGCTGCTGACGGGGAATGCCGAGACCGGTCGAGGCGTTACCCTGCGGGTCGGCGTCAATCAGCAAAACCTTTTCCCCCACGGCGGCCAGGGCCGTGCCGAGGTTGATCGCCGTCGTGGTCTTGCCAACGCCACCCTTCTGGTTGGCGATAGCCAGGACGCGCAGGGGCTTGAGGCTGTCAGGCACGGGCCAGGGACTCCACATCAACAATCTGTCCCCTGGCGTCGCTCAGGCTGGGGATCAGCCGCGCCTTGATCGTCCAGGACGTCGAGGCCTCGTTCAGCTCCGTTACCACGTCCTGCCCCTTGAGGAACAATCCGCGGGCCTTACGCTTGAAGTAGGGCTGGGCATACCCGAGCAGTCTGACCATCGGGGCACAAGCCCGGGCCGTGACGATATCCACAGTCAGCGACAGGTCTTCCGCACGCGCGTTGTGAATCTCGACCGGCAGGTCCAGTTCGCCGGCTACCTGATCGAGGAATCGGCACCGTTTGGCCATGCTCTCGATGAGATGGATCGTCGCGCCCGGTGTTTCCTTGAGCAGAATCGCCAGAACCAGCCCGGGAAACCCCGCGCCGGCGCCCAGATCGGCCCAGATCCTCGCGTCAGGCGCCAGGCGCAACAGCTGGGCGCTGTCCCAGGCGTGACGATTCCAGAAATCGGGCAGGGTCGCGGGGCCGACGAGGTTCATCACGGCGTTGCCGGCCTCGAGCATCTCCCGAAAGCGCTCAAGATCGGCCATCTGGGCGTCGCTGGCGCCGGTCACGGCCTGGAACTGGGCGGCGTCCTGCACCGCAATGACCGCCTCAGGCGGCGCGGGGGCGTCGGACATGAGCGAGCAGGGCGGTCAGGGCGCCGGCGGTGACCCCCTCGATGCGGGCCGCCTGGCCAAGGGTTAGCGGGCGAACGGCCAGAAGCTTGTCGCGAATCTCGTTCGAGAGGCCACCGATGGAGCCGTAGTCCAGAGCTCCAGGCAGCAGCAGAGCCTCATCGCGGCGGAAGGCGTCGACATCGGCCTGCTGGCGATCAAGATATCCGGCGTAGGCGGCATCGATCTCGATCTGTTCGCGCACCGCAGGAGACCAGGCGGCGAGCTCGGGCCAGATCCCGGCCAGTCGGTCCAGATTGATGTCGGGATAGGCGATCAACTGCAGGACATCGCGGCGCTGACCGTCGGCCTTGACCGACAGCCCGGCCTTTTCGGCGGCCGATGGCGTCAGGGTCAGGGATCGGGCGAGGGCGTGGGCCGCGTCGAGGGCCCGTTGTTTCACGTGAAACACTTCGGCTCGGTCCTGACCGACACAACCGAGATCGATCCCGCGCCGGGTCAACCGCTGGTCGGCGTTGTCGGCCCGCAGCGTCAGTCGAAACTCCGCCCGGCTGGTGAACATGCGGTAGGGCTCCGTCACCCCACGCGTCACAAGATCGTCGATCAGCACACCGATATAGGCCTCGTCGCGCGCGAACGTCGCCGGCTCAACGCCAGAGGACGCCCGGGCCGCGTTCAGCCCGGCGACCAATCCCTGGGCGCCGGCTTCCTCGTATCCCGTTGTGCCGTTGATCTGGCCGGCCAGGTACAGCCCGGGCAGGCGCTTGACCTCCAGCGTCGGAAACAGCTCGCGGGGATCGACGTAGTCGTATTCGATGGCGTAGCCGAACCGGCGGACCTCTACCGCCTCCAGCCCGACGATGGTGCGCAGGAACAGCAGCTGGGTCTCTTCGGACACCGAGGTCGAGACCCCGTTTGGATAGACCGTGTCGTCGTCGAGGCCTTCGGGCTCCAGGAAGATCTGGTGGCTGGTCTTGTCGGCGAACCGGACGACCTTGTCCTCGATCGATGGACAGTAGCGGGGGCCGCGCCCCGTGGCCCGGCCGCCATAGACGGCGGATTCGGTCAGGCGATCGGCAATGATCCTGTGGGTTTCGGCGTTGGTCCAGGTGATGCCGCACTGGATCTGCGGAACCGTGATCTCGCTGTTCAGGAAGGAAAACGGGATCGGCGCCTCGTCCGCCGCCTGCATCTCCAGCCGGTCCCAGGCGATGGTCGAACCGACCAGCCGAGCCGGTGTGCCAGTCTTCAGCCGGCCCATGTCGAGACCAAGGCTATAGAGGCGATCGGCCAGACCGATGGCCGGCGCGTCGCCGACCCGACCGGCCGGAATTCGCTTCTCGCCTAGATGGATGACGCCCTTCAGGAAGGTTCCTGTCGTCAGAACCACCTTCGGCGCAGCGTAGACCACGCCCGAACCGCCGATCACACCGGTCGGGACACCGTTCTCAACAATCAGGTCTTCGACGGCATCCGCAGTGATGTCGAGATTGGCCTGGCCGGCCAGTTCGGCCTGCATCCAGTTCCGCATGCTCAATCGGTCCAAGGGCCCCGCCGTTCGCGGCCCCCGGGC
>JBKJII010000096.1:0-18124 GCA_046598505.1 Caulobacter sp.
GTCCGGCGGCCGGCCGGTGAAGGTGGTGTGGTAGATGGCGGCCTTGCGCATGGTGATGGCGCTGACCCTGAACACCGGGAACTTCTCGACGCTGTTGTAGTAGCCGGTGTGGTCGCCGTAGGGGCCCTCGTCCTCGAACTCGTCGAGCATCACGTGGCCCTCGATGACGATCTCGGCCTGGGCCGGGACCATCAGCGGCACGGTCTTGGCCGGCACGAGATCAACCTTGCTCCCGCGCAGAAGGCCCGCGAACTGGTACTCTGACAGGGAGTCGGGAAACGGCGTCACGGCGCCCAGGATTACGCCGGGGTCCGCGCCGATCACCGCGCAGGCGGGCAACGGATCGCGGCGACCGGCCTTCTTGTGGCGGGCGTAGTGTTGCGCCCCGCCCCGGTGG
This sequence comes from Caulobacter sp., assembly GCA_046598505.1. Lineage (GTDB taxonomy): Bacteria > Pseudomonadota > Alphaproteobacteria > Caulobacterales > Caulobacteraceae > Caulobacter. The sequence goes on from JBKJII010000096.1 coordinate 398, forward strand.
GCCAGCCAGCGCATAATCGCCCGATCCTTGCCGAGCACCTGCATGCGGTAGATGCCGAGGTTGAAGTCATCTTCCTTTGAGTCCGACGGACCCTTGGTGACGATCAGCGGCCAGGTGATCAGCGGCGCGGGCTCGCCCGGCCAGCAGGTCTGGACTGGCAGCTTCGTCAGGTCGATCTGGTCGCCCTTGAGGACGATTTCCTGCACCGGCGCCTTTTTCACGACCTTCGGCCGCATGGACATCACGGTCTGGGCCAGGGGCAGCAGCTCCATGGCGTCCTTGAGGCCCCGCGGCGGTTCCGGCTGACGCAGGAAGGCCAGCAGTTCGCCGACCTCGCGCAGTTCACCCGCCGTGGTCCGCGGCTCGCCACCGAGGGTGACGCCCAGCGCCACCCGTTTCACCGTTCCGAACAGGTTGGCCAGGCAGGGCATCGGCGAGATCGTGCCGTCTTCCATGACCGGCTTCTCGAACAGCACCGCCGGGCCGCCGGTCGCCAGTAGCCGCGTGCAGATCTCGGTCATCTCCAGCACGGTGGAGACCGGCTCGGTCACCCGCACCAGCTCGCCGTCCGCTTCCAGTTTGGCGATGAAGTCCCGCAGCGACCGATAGGCCAAGATCCGTTCTCCCGTTACGCGTGGCGGAAGCTAGGGCCCGGAGGGCGGCGTGTGAAGTGTTGGCGCAAGGGTCCGTGCGTCCTTCGAGACGCGGACCTGTGGGTCCGCTCCTCAGGATGACGTCGAGGGTTGGTTTGCAAAGATATCCGTCATGGTGAGGAGCGAGCCTCAAGCGAGCGTCTCGAACCACGCACTGATCATCTGTTCTTAGCCGCGTCCTAGGCCTTCACCGCCGCTTTCGGCGCTGATTTGCGCCAGCGGCGTTCGAGAAAACCCTTCAACTGGTCGGAGTTCAACGTCTCCAGCCGCGCCAGCACACAGGGGTAGTCCTTGTAATGGGCGGTGAAGTGAAAGGTCTCCGGCTCGACCTCGAGCAGCAGGTCGCGCTCGTCAAACGACACCTCCATGATCACCGCGCTGGCGTCGTCCCTGCGCACTCGGGTGAGGAACTTGCCGTTCACCTTGTAGGACGGCTGGCCGTAGCTCATGCCCTCCTCGACGCCGGGGAAGGCCATGACGACGGCGTGGAAGTCTTCGCGGGTCATTCGGTCGCTCCCCTCCGTTCAGCCAGCGCCTGGCGGGCGATGCCGAGGGCGGCCCACAGGTTCACCGCCGCGATGAGGGCGCCCAAGGCGATGTCCGCCCAGCCTGCCGAGGTCAGCGCCACGACTCCGGCGGCGGCGATGGTCGCCAGGTTGAGGACGGCGTCGTTGCGGGTCGAGAGCCAGATCGAGCGCATGCCGGCGTCCCCCCGCTTCCAGCGGACCAGCCGGCTGGCGCACAGCACATTGACCGCGAGAGCCAGCGCCGCCGTCGCAGCCATCGGCGCGGGCGCCGGCGCGCCGCCCTGCAGCAGCCGCTCAATGATCTGCCAGATCGCCACCCCGCCGACCCCGGCCATGAACACGGCCATCAGCACGGCGATGTTGGCGCGCCGTCGGGCGGACCACAGCAGCGCGACCACGGCGAGGCTGTAGAGGCCGGTGTCCTCCAGGAAATCCATGGCGTCGGCGATCAACGCCGCCGAGCCGATGTGCAGCCCGATCCCACCTTCGACGAGGAACATCAGGCCATTGAGCACCGCGCTGAACAGCAGGGCGGCGCGATAGCCGGGGTCGAGTCGGGTCGGCGCTGGGTCAGCCATGGATCAGTAAGCCAGGGCCACGCCGTCCTTGCGCATCTCCGTCGCGGCGGCATAGCGGCCCGGCCAGCGCTCGATCGCCTGATAGCCGCCGAAGCCGCCGTCAGAGGCGCCGAGCGGCCAGCCGAGGGCGGCCAGCGCCGTCTTCGTCGCCTCGGGCACGCCGGTCTCCAGCCGCAGGACGCCCGGCTGGCCCAGCGCCTCGCCCGTCGGTTCAGAGCCGCCTTCATGGTGCCAACGGGGACTGTCGCCGGCCGCCTGCAGGTCGAGGCCGAAGTCGACCATGTTGCTGATGATCTGGGCCTGGCCCTGGGGCTGCATATCGCCGCCCATGACGCCGAAGCTCAGCCAGGGCGTGCCGTCCTTCACCGCGAAGCCCGGGATGATGGTCTGGAACGGCCGCTTGCCGGGCGCGTAGACGTTGGGGTGACCTTCGGTCAGGGAGAACAGTTCGCCCCGGTCCTGGAACATGAAGCCCAGCCCGTCCGGCGACAGGCCCGAGCCCATGCCGCGATAGTTGGACTGGATGATCGAGACCATCATCCCGTCGGAATCCGAGGTCGTAAAGTATGTGGTGTCGCCGTGGCTGGGGGCCTGGCCCGCATAGACCGGGTTGAGGATGGCGTCCGGCTTGATCAGCTTCGCCCGCTCGGCGGCGTAGGCCTTCGAGTTCAGCCATTCGAGGGGGATCTTGCCGAAGTCCGGGTCGGCGAAATAGCGGGCGCGATCCTCGTAGGCCAGGCGCTTGGCCTCGACCGCGTGGTGGATCGCCTGGGCCGACTGGAAGCCCATGGTCTTGACGTCGAAGGTCTCGAGAATGTTCAGCAGCTGCAGGGTCGACAGTCCCTGGCTGTTGGGCGCCAGGCCATAGACGTCGACGCCGCGATAGCCGCTGACCAGCGGGGTCGTCCATTCGCTGTGATGGGCGGCGAGGTCGGCGCGGGTCATCCAGCCGCCGATGCGCTTGAAGTAGCGCTCGATCTGGTCGGCGATCTCGCCGTTGTAGAAGGCGTCGCGGCCGCCGGCGGCGATCTTGCGGTAAGTTTCCGCCAGCGCCGGGTTGCGGAACAGCTCGCCTTCGAGCGGCGTCCGGCCCTGGGCAGCCCAGACCTTGTTGAAGTTGACCACTTCCTCGATGTTCGAGGTGGGATTGTTGAAGCGGCGGAACGAGGCGCCGTAGTAGTAGGCGACGTTCTGGGTGACCGGCGTGCCCTCCTCGGCATAGGCGATGGCCGGGTCGAACAGGCTTTTCCACGGCAGCTTGCCGAACGTCTGGTGCAGGTCCCACCAGGCCTGGACGGCGCCCGGCACACTGACCGAGATGGCCCCGAAGCTGGCGATGCGGCCGTTCTTCGACCGGGCCCGCTGGGTCGCCAGGGTCAAGGCGCGCGGCGAACGGCCAGAGCCGTTGAGGCCGACAACCTTCTTCGTCTTCGGGTCCCACAGCATGACGAAACAGTCGCCGCCGACGCCGCAACTGATGGGCTCGAGGAAGCCCAGGCAGGCGTTGGCCGCAATGGCCGCATCAATGGCCGAGCCGCCGCGTCGCAGGGTGTCGATCGCCGCCAGTGTGGCAAGGGGGTGGGCCGTGGCCGCCGCACCGTGCGCACCCCAGGCGGCGGACCGGCTGGCGTATGTTGCGCCGTCGATGCGGTCGCCGCCGTGGACGTCGGGTCGATCGAGGTTCGGGTTGGCCTTGCGGCTCTGGGCCAGGGCCTGACCGGCGATGGCGACGGCCGGAAGGGCGGCGAGAAAGGTGCGGCGGCGCATGGGTGAACTCCCCGGTGTGGTGTGCGGGGACTATAGGGCCGTGGTCGGGAGGAGCTAGGGGCAGATAGGGACAGACGCCGAAGGTGTCTGTCCCTGCTAGGCCCTGTCGCTCACCACCATCGCATACGGCCGCCGCTCGCCCTCCACGACCGCGAAGCCGGTGACGATCTTGTGGTCGGGATTGATGACGCCCAGGTCGACGTCCTCGTGCGGGAAGATGACGAAGCGGCGGTCGCCGATGGCCACGACCAGTTCGTAGCCCTCTTCCGAGCGTGAGCTCATCGCCTTGATGCGTGGGTAATAGGCGTCGCGACGCCAGGCCATCGGCTCGGCCGGATCGACGACGATGTTCAGCCGGCGGCCGTCCTGGTCGGTGAACATGACGAACTTCGCCCTGTTCGGCTTCCAGCTGTCGTCGAGACGCTCGGAGCTCAGCCACAAACAGATAAAGTCGCGGCAGGCCTTCGGTCGTTGCTCGTAGATGCCGCAACCGCCGACGCCCTTGCGGAAATGACCGCACCACTGCCCTGGCGCCTTCTTGATCGCCTCGATGCCCAGCAGCTTGCAGCACAGCCCCCAGTCGCCGCAGGTCTTGCCGGTCTCGCTCACGTCCGCCTCGCTGAATGGTCTGAGGGCGAAAGGTAGCGGCTGCGTGTGACGGTTTTTCAGGGGGCCGCGGATCGGGACAGACACCGATGGTGTCTGTCCCTAGGTTTCCGACCACACCGCCAGTTCATTCCCCGACGGGTCGGCGAAGTGGAACCGGCGACCGCCGGGGAAGCTGAAGACCGGCTTGAGGATCACCCCGCCGGCGGCGACCACTTTCGCGGCCATGGCCTCGATATCGTGGGCGTAGAGCACGACCAGCGGCTGGGTGGCACCGCCTTCGTCAGCCTTGTCGCCGTTGAACCCGCCGTCGACCGCCGCGTTGTCGAATGCCGCATAGTCGGGGCCGTAGTCGACCCAGCCCCAGCCGAAGGCCTCGGTGTAGAACTTTTTCACCGCCGGAATGCCCGTCGCGGGGAATTCCACATAGTCGATCTTGCCGTCTTCGCGCATCAGGTGAACTCCTGTTGTTCTCTGTTTGTTCTATATCGCGAGCGTCAGGGCAGAGTCCAGACGCTGGTCTTCTTGACCTCGAAATCCTCGAGCTCGCGGGTTGTGGCCACCTGGTATTCGGCCAGCTTGAGCAGCCCGGTCCTGGGGAAATAGGTCCGCCCGGGATCGCCGATCAGCACCGTCGCGCCGCCCGCACGCGCGGCCGTCAGCCAGGCCATGACCCGCTCGGCCAGGGGCTTCTCGTAGCAGATGTCACCCGCCAGAAAGACGTCCGCCTCGACCGGCGGCGGGGCGTCGAGCAGGTCCACGTCGGTGAAGTCCACCGCCACCCCGTTGGCCGTCGCGTTCAGGCTGACGGCCGCCCCGCAGTAGCCGTCGATGTCGGCCGCCAGCACCGAGGCCGCCCCGGCCCGTTTTGCGGCGATGGCGACGATCCCCGAGCCCGAGGCGAAGTCGACCACCCGCTTGCCGGCGACCAGCTCCGGAGTGTCGAGAATGTACCGCGCCAGCGCCTGTCCCCCCGCCCAGGCGAAGGCCCAGAACGGCGGCGGCAGACCGATCTGCGCCAGGTCTTCCTCGGTCATCTTCCAGATCGGGGTAATCTCGTCCGCCAGATGCAGCACCAACTCCGGCGCATGCGGCGGCGCCTGCAGACGGGTGTTCTTGACGATAAAGGCCCGGCGGTCGGTGATCATGGGCGGGTCTTCGCGCGGATGGCGGGCTTGAGCCACCTGATTTCTTCGCCGCGCCGACTCATCTTCGCGGCAGACCTGTCCCGATGTCTTGACGGCCAGTGTTGCTCCGGCGGACGGCCTGCTCAAGGACCGCTTCGCGGCCGCGCAGCGGCGACCCCGCAGGGGTCGTCCTTGACCAGGACGACCGACCGGAGCGCAGAATTCCATCAAGGCCAAAGGGCAACTGTCATCAGGCACTGAAGCGTCCGTCGCTAAGCCGCCTTCGCTGATGCCATCCTAAGCACGCTCACATAGCCCGGCGCAGTCAGCATCCGGTCCATCACGCCCTTGGCCTTCAACAGCCGGTGGACCTTCGGCAGGTTCCAGCAGGGGACGTGCATGAACATGTGATGTTCGCAGTGATAGTTGACGTAATAGGGCGCCATCATCAGCCGGGCGACGGGGCCGGCATGGGTGGTGCGGGCGTGGCGCAGGGGGTCGGGCTGGTCCACCCCGACCAGGGCGTGCTCGGCGATGTTCCGCAGCCGGGTGATCAGCGGATACCAGGTCGCCATCGGCAAGATCCACAGGACCGGCCAGGCCCACCACAGGCCGAACGCCGACAGCACAATGATCACCGGGATGTGGAAGATCAGGAACGGCTTCCAGAAGGTCAGGACGCCCTTGAGCGTCTTGCGGAACGGGACGCCCTTCTTCGCGCCGGTCTTGAAAGCGTCGAGGCTCGGCTGGATGCGCTGTTTGTAGAAGGTCTGGCCGGTCAGGTCGCGGACCGCCTTGCGCCACAGCGACTGGCGGGTGATCGGGAAGGGCGCGGAGAGGCCGAGGTCCGGGTCCTCTTCCTGCTGGGCGAACTTGTGGTGCTGCAGGTGATAGTCGCGGTAGCGCTGCAGGTCGCCGTTGGTCGGGGCGCCGGCCAGCCAGTGACCGACCCAGTCGTTGATCTTCTGGTCCGGATGCAGGCAGCCGTGGGCGCCGTCATGCATCAGGATGGCCAGACCCAGCTGCCGGCCGCCGATGATCATCACCGCCAGGATCAGGGTCAGAAGGTTGGGCCAGATCACGAACATCGCCCCGGCCGCCAGGACGGTCAGCCAGGCATGGGCGATCAGCCAGAGGCCCATCCACGACGAGCGGGCAGCCAGCGGCGCCCACTCCTCGTCGGTGAAGAAGTCCTTCGGTTTCACGCGTGCTGCGACGGCCATACAGCGATTATCTCACTTCGTTTCGAACAGGGACAGACACCTGCCGGTGTCTGTCCCTCAGAACAGCCCCCCCGGCTTCCAGACGCCCACGGCCAGCGCCACCACCAGGATCACTCCGGCCCAGGTATTGGACCTGAACAACCCAAGGGCGCCGGCCGGGTCAGCGACGTCGAGCTTCGCCGCCTGCCGTGACAGGTGCAGGGCGAACAGCGCGACCGGCGGCAGGAACAGCGGTCCCAGCCCGCCGATCCAGGCGCCGGTCAGCACCAGGCAGAAGCAGGCGATGTAGAAGCCCAGCAGCGCCCGGGGCGCCTGGTCCCCCAGCCGCAGGGCGGACGACTTCACACCGGCGAGGGCGTCGTCCTCGAGATCCTGCACCGCGTAGATGGTGTCGTAGCCGAGGGTCCAGAACACCAGGCCGGCGTAGAGCAGGATCACCGGCCAGCCCGGCGCGCCGCCGACCGCCGCGAAGCCCATCAGGGCGCCCCAGTTGAAGGTCAGGCCCAGCCAGGCCTGCGGCCACCAGGTGATCCGCTTCATGAACGGATAGGCCGCCACCAGCGCCAGCGAGGCGAAGCCGAGACCGATCGTCCACCCGTTCATCGCCAGCAGGATCAGCAGGCTGACCAGGCAGCAGCCGATGACGAAGGCCCAGGCCTGTTTGACGCTGATCTGGCCAGAGGGGATCGGCCGGCCGGCGGTGCGGGCGACTCTGGCGTCAATGTCACGGTCGACGATGTCGTTGTAGGCGCAGCCCGCCGCCCGCATCAGCGCCGCGCCGAGGAAGAACAGCACCAGCAGCGCGATGTCGGGCGCCCTGCCGCGCATGGCGGCGGCCAGGGAGAGGCCCATCCAGCCCGGCAGCATCAGCAGCCATATCCCCGTCGGCCGGTCGAACCGCCCCAGCTTCAGCCACGGCCGCAACGCGGTGGGGGCGTGACGATCCACCCAGTTGGTCGGCGCGGCGTCGGGCAGGATTGCGGTCATGAGGTGTTGGTGGCCTATCTGTCGGGTGCTCGCAAGTTACCCTGGCCGTCATCCCGGGCATGCGAACAGGGACAGACACCGGTCGGTGTCTGTCCCTGCCGGTGTGGCGCCCCCGACAGAGTGCCGCAAAACCTTCCCCGCCCCCTCCCGCAAACCGCCGTTCAGGACTAGAACCCCGCCACAGGTCTTTCCATGAGCGATCAATACGAAGATGAGGCGGTCACCCGGGGACGGGTGCTCTCCAACGGCCAGGTCATGGCCTTTATCGCCGGCTTCTGGTTGCGGCGGCGATGGCTGCTGCTCGGGTCCGTGGGCGGCATGCTGGCGGCCATGGGCTGCGAGCTGGCGCTGCCCTGGGCGGCGCGCGGACTGGTCAACGCCGCCACGGTTCCGGCCTCCGCCGCCGGCAGCGTTTGGATCGCCTGGGGCCTGTTCGTCGGGGCCTTCCTGGGCTTTTCGCTCCTGCGCAACGTCGCCTTCCGGATGTGGAACCCGCTGGCGGCGCGAAACATGGAGGAGATGACCAACGAAGGCTTCCGCCGGGTGCAGGGCTTCTCCGCCGACTGGCACGCCGACACCTTCGCCGGCGCGACGGTGCGCAGACTGTCACGGGCCATGTGGGGCTATGACGGGGTGTCGGACGCGGTGGTCCTGTGGCTGGCTCCGGCCCTGTTGTTGCTGGTCGGTCAGTCGGTGCTGATCGCCTTGCAGTGGCCGCTGATCGGCGCGACGGCGCTGCTGGTGATCTTCGGCTTTCTGTGGCTGAACCTTTGGCTGGTGAAGGTCTATGTCCGGCCGGCCAACCTGCGATCCAACGCCCTGGATTCGCGGATCGGCGGGGCCCTCGCCGACGCCCTGGGCTCCAATCCGACCGTGAAGGGCTTCGGCGCCGAAGCGCGGGAGGAGGCGAGGTTCGCCGCGCTGACCGCGGAGTGGCGTGTGGCCGTCCAGGTCACCTGGGGCCGGTTCATGGACATCTGGCTGACCCAGAACCTGCTGACCATGCTGCTGCAGGCGGTGATGACCGGCACGCTGGTCTGGCTGTGGACCAAGGGCCGCGCGACACCGGGCGACATCGCCTTCGGCATCACCACCTTCATGCAGATGAACGGCTATCTGCGGAACATCGGCGAGAACGTGCGGATGTTCCAGAAGGGCGTCGATGACGTCGAGGACGTCGCCAACTACGCCCGCATGAGAGCCCAGGTCGCCGACCCGGCGGCGCCTGAACCCTTCCGTGGCGCCGAGGGCGAGATCGTCTTCGACACGGTGACCTTCCGCTACAAAGGCGCCGACACGCCGCTGTACGACGGCTTTTCGCTGCGCATTGCACCGGGCGAACGGGTGGCGCTGGTCGGGCCGACGGGCGCGGGCAAGTCGACCTTCGTCAAGCTGATCCAGCGGCTCTACGACCTGCAGGCCGGCGCCATCCGCATCGACGGCCAGGACATCGCCGCCGTGGCCCAGGGCGCGCTGCGCCGGGCCATCGCCGTGGTGCCGCAGGACCCGGCGCTGTTTCACCGGACCATCGCCGAAAACATCGGCTACGCCCGGCCCGACGCCACGCGGGACGAGATCCGGCTTGCCGCCAGGCGGGCTCGCGCCGACGAGTTCATCGCCAGTCTGCCGAAGGGCTACGACACCCTGGTCGGCGAGCGGGGCGTGAAGCTGTCGGGTGGTGAGCGCCAGCGGGTGGCCATCGCCCGCGCCTTCCTCGCCGACGCCCCGATCCTTGTGTTCGACGAGGCCACCAGCTCGCTCGACGTCGAAACCGAACTGTCGGTCCAGGCGGCGATGGAGGAGCTGATGGCCGGCCGCACGACCATCGTCATCGCCCACCGCCTGTCGACCATCCGCCACGCCGACCGCATCCTGGTGTTCGACAGGGGCCGCATCGTCGAGGAAGGCCGCCACGCCGACCTCAAGGCCAGCGGCGGGGCCTATGCCCGGCTGGCGGCGGTGGCAGAGGGGACGGTTTAGGGGATCGACGGCGACAGGGACAGACACCGTCGGTGTCTGTCCCGACTTCACGCACGCCCTCCCACCTCCTACAACTCCTGAGCATCGCTTCGGGGGAGTCATCATGCGCATTCTGACGGTTCTGGGCCTCGCGGCCGCGCTGGCGGTCGGCGCCCTCGGCGCGGTTTCCGCCGCCGACAAACCCGCTGACGCCGCCGCAGCCAAGCCCGACGCCGACCTGCCGCCCTTCCCGGCCGACGCCTCGGTCAAGCAGGTCACCCATGTCGCCGGCAAGACGCTGAACTATACCGTCACCGTCGGCTCGCTGCCGGTGCGCGACGACAAGGGCAAGGTCATCGCCGAGGTGGTGTTCACCGCCTATGTGCTGGACGGCCCGCGCAATCCGAACCGCCCGGTGACCTTCGCCTTCAACGGCGGCCCGGGCGCGGCCAGCGTCTATCTGAACCTCGGCGCCATCGGCCCCAAGCGGGTGCAGTTCGGCGCCCAGGGCGATGCGCCGTCGGACTCGGCGGTGCTGCAGGACAACCCCTACACCTGGCTCGACTTCACCGACCTGGTGTTCATCGACCCGGTCGGCACCGGCTTCTCGCGCTCACGGACCACGCCGGAGGAGAGCAAGAAGGCGTTCTTCGGGGTCAAGCAGGACATCGCCTACCTCTCACGCATCGTCTACGACTGGCTGCTCAAGAACGGCCGCATGACCTCGCCGAAATACATCACCGGCGAGAGCTACGGCGGCTTTCGCGGCCCGCGCCTGACCCACTATCTGCAGACCGAGCTCGGCGTCGGCATCAACGGCATCGTGCTGGTCTCGCCGTTCTTCGACGGGACCAGCTGGTCGGGCGGCGACTTCTCGCCGATGCCTTGGGTCGTGACCCTGCCCTCGATGGCCGCGGCCAACTACGAGCGCCAGGGCAAGACCCTGTCGCCCGAGCAGATGGCCGAGGTCGAGCAGTATGTCCGCACGGAGTTCCTGACCGACTTCATGGCCGGCCGGACCAACCAGGCGGCGCTCGAGCGGATCATCAAGCGGGTGACCGCCTACACCGGCCTCGACGAAGCGGTCGTCCGCCAGATGGGCGGCCGTATCGACAGCCGGGCCTACCTGCGCGAGCTCTACCGCCGCGAGGGCCGCATCGGCAGCTGGTACGACTCCAACGTCACGGCCTGGGACCCCTACCCCTTCTCGCCCAGCCAGCGCAGCGGCGACCCGATCCTCGACGCCCTGATCGCCCCGACCACCAGCGCCATGGTCGACTTCGTCACCCGCGTCGTCGGCTGGAAGATCGAGGCCCGCTACAACGCCCTTAGCGATGCGGTGAACGAGGCCTGGGAAGACGAACTGCCGACGATCGAGTCGGTCTCGGCCTTCCGCAAGGCGCTGGCCAACGACCCGAAGATGAAGGTGCTGATCGTCCACGGCTATGACGACCTCAGCTGCCCCTACTTCGCCTCGCGCATCGTGCTCGACCAGCTGCCGCCGATGGGCAATCCGGGCCGCGCCCAGCTGAAGGTCTATCCGGGCGGACACATGTTCTACAGCCGCCCCGACAGCGGGGCTGCGATGCGGCGGGACGTGATGGCGATGTACGGGGCGGGGTAGAGCAGAACGGGGACATGCACTTCAGTGCGTGCCCCCATCAGCCTCGAAGCGGCGAGGGACACGCACTGAAGTGCATGTCGCTGACGGTGGTCTAAGCCCCGGCGAACAGCAGGCGGCCGGCGTCCATGTCGGGGCGCAGGGCGTTCAGGTCGGCCTGGCTGACCGCGAAACAGCCGAACGAGCGGCCGAGCTTGCCGTTGGCGTTGAGGTAGGCCTGTTCGCAGTAGTCCGCCGCGTGGACGATGATCGCCCGGTCGCGCGCTTGGGAATTGGTCGGCTCCAGCCCGTCGATCAGGACGTTGGGGCCGTGCTTGGCGCCGGAGGCCTGGCCGGCCGTGACATAGGCGCCGACCGACGAGGCGTTGGAGTCCGGCACGTTCGAGAACCGCTGGGCGAAGCCGGTGTGGCCCGGGTCGGAGCCCCGGCCGTGCGCAGTATGATAGGCCCTGGCCTCGCCGGTCGTCAGATCCAGGCGGAACAGTCGCGGCTTGCTGGAGTGGGCCTGGAAGTCGACGATGTAGACCCGGTCCTCATGGGCGATCCGGCCGCGGTGACGCTTGAGGGCGTCCATCGCCGCATACAGCAGCGGGCGGCGGATCAGGCCCTGCGGATCGAGTTCAGGACCCAGCGCCGGCAGTGCCGCTGAAACAGGGGCCTCGGGCAGGACAGGCGGGGGAGAGAAGGTGCTCGCGACAAGCGCCGGTTTGGGCGTCGAGGTGGCGCAGGAAGCGGTCAGGGCCGCGAGGCCTACAATGAGGCCGCGTCGCGACAGACGTTGGTCCAGCTCTCTCAAGATGGCTACTCCGCTTGGCGCCCCCGCGCGGTCGAAGGCGGGTCGATAGCCCAGCCCTCCGCCCGTGCGAACCCGTTTTGGTGTCGCACCCGCTCACTTTCTCGATAGTGGTCAGTTCGCGGGCGCCTGCAGGGCAGACTGCAAACGCCCCGCCAGATCGCCCTTGCCGGCGACGTCGACCCGCTCGAGACCAAGCCAGCCGGCCATGCGAACCAGCTCGGCGGCGAGCGCGGCGGGCGTTTCCGGCCCGGCTTCCGGCTCGGCGTGCGCGGCCTGCACCCGCAGCACCTTCGCCTGACGATCCGACTTCAGGTCGACCCGCGCGGTGATCGCCTCACCCTCCAGGAACGGCAGGACGTAGTAGCCGTGCACCCGCTTCTCGGCCGGGGTGTAGATCTCCAGCCGGATCTGGATGCCGAACAATCGCTCGGCGCGGTCGCGGAACCATATGAGATTGTCAAAGGGAGAGAGCAGGGCATGGGCGCCGATCCGTTTGGGTCTGGCCTCAGGGTGTAGATAGCCCGGCTTGTCCCAGCCCTGGACCTTCACCGGCGTGAGCTCACCGGCCTCGACCAGCTCGCGCACGGCCCGGCGGGCGCCATCGAGCGGCAGGCGGTAGTAGTCGCGCAGGTCCGCTTCGGTGGCCACGCCCATGGCCTTGGCCGAGCGCCGGACGAGTTCACGTTGGGCGTCTTCCTCGGAGGGCGTCGGCAGGTTCACAATCGCCGCCGGCAGCGCCCGCTCGGTGATGTCATAAACCCGCTCGAACCCGCGCCGGGTCGCCGTGGTCAGATAGCCGGTCCAGAACAGCCATTCGAGGGCGCGCTTGCCCTCCGACCAGGACCACCAGCCGGGCTGGCCGCGCGGGCCGGTCGCGAAGTCGCCACCGGTGACCGGGCCGCGCTGTTCGATCTCAGCCAGGATGTTGTCGATGTAGTCGCGGCGTTCGCGGCCGAACCGGGCCAACCCGCCCCAGGTCTCGCCGGCCTCGGCCCTGGCCATGCGCCAGCGGAACAGAGGCTGCATCGCCAGCGGCATCAGCGACGCCTCGTGGCCCCAGTATTCGAACAGGGTGCGCTTCCTGCCCCAGGCCTCACCCTCCAGAACCCCCTGCGGATAGTCTCCCAGCCGGGAAAAGGCCGGCAGGTAGTGGGTGCGGGTCAGGACGTTGACGCTATCGATCTGGATCACGCCCAGCCGGCCGGCGACCTTGCCAAAATGGCTACGGCCCGGCGCAGCGTGCCGGCGCGACTCCGCGAAGCCCTGGGCCGTAAGGGCGATGCGACGCGCCTGTTTGAGGGAGAGGTCGAACGTGCTTTTCACTGGTGATCCAGCACCGGTTTGGGCCGGTAGGGTTTCTCCAGCGCCGCGACCTCGTCGCCGTCCAGGGACACATCCAGCGCCGACAGGGCGTCGGTCAGGTGGTGCAGCTTGGAGGCCCCGATGATCGGCGCGGTGATCGCGGGATTGCGCAGCACCCAGGCCAGGGCAACCTGCATGTTGCTGAGCCCCCGCGCCCCGGCGATGGCCTCGACCGCGTCGACCACGGCGAAGTCGGCCTCGCGGTAATAGAGACGCGGCGCGAACTCGTCGGTGCGGGCCCGCTCGGTGTTGCCCTCGCCGACCTTGGCCCGCCCGCCGGCCAGAAAGCCCCGCGCCAGCGGCGACCAGGGGATGACCCCGATGCCCTCGGCCTGGCAGAGCGGCAGCATCTCCCGCTCTTCCTCGCGATAGACCAGATTGTACTGCGGCTGCATCGAGACGAACTTGGTCCAGCCGTGTTGCTCGCTGACGCTGAGCATCTTCGCGAACTGCCACGCGTACATCGACGAGGCGCCGATGTAGCGGGCCTTGCCGGCTTTCACGACGTCATGCAGCGCCTCGAGCGTCTCCTCGATCGGGGTGTCGTAGTCGAAGCGATGGATCTGGAAGAGATCGACATAGTCGACGCCCAGCCGGGTCAGGCTGGCGTCGATCGAGCTCATGATGTGCTTGCGCGACAGGCCCTTGTCGTTGGGACCCTTGCCCATCGGCATGTGGACCTTGGTGGCGATGACCACCTCTTCCCGCCGGGCGAACTCCTTCAGCAGCTTGCCGGTGACCACCTCGCTCTGGCCGATCGAATAGACGTTGGCCGTGTCGAAGAAATTGATCCCGCCCTCGATGGCCGCCTTGAAGAAGGGCCGGCTTTCTTCCTCTTCGAGAATCCACGGCCGCCAGTCCCTGCTGCCGTAGGTCATGCAGCCGAGGCACAGGCGGGAGACCTTCAGGCCGGTCTTGCCCAGTCGAACGTAGTCCATGGTCGTTTCTCCACGGGCGCCGGCGAGGCGCGTCCCTTACAGCTAGCTGTGCAGCCGGCCGTCGGTGATGGCCTCGGGATCAAAGCGGAAGATCACCGACGGGTCCGGCTTCCTGACGCCCTTGCGAAGGTTCGCCGGAGCCAGCGCCCCCAGCATGCAGCGCAGGATATTCAGCCGCGCGGGCTTCTTGTGGTCGGCGCGAACACAGGTCCACGGCGCCTCGTCACAGTCGGTCCGCCTGAGCATCTCGTTGCGGGCGACCGTGTAGTCGGCCCATTTTTCCTCGGCGACGTCATCGAGCGGGCTGGTCTTGAACACCTTCAGCGGATCGGTACGCCGCGCCTTGAGGCGTTTGGCCTGCTCTTCCGGGCTGATGTCGAGCCAGAACTTGAGCAGCTTCACGCCGCTGGCGACCAGCATGCGCTCGAAGTTCGGCACTTCGCGGAGGAACTCCTCGTGCTCCTCCGCCGAGCAGAAGCCCATGACCGGCTCGACACCCGCCCGATTGTACCAGGAGCGATTGAACAGCACGAACTCGCCTGCTGCCGGGAGATGGGTGACATACCGCTGGAAATACCACTGCGTCCGCTCGCGGTCGGACGGCTTGGGCAGGGCGACGACCCGGGTCTCGCGCCGCGCCAGTGGCGCAGTCACCCGGGCGATCGCGCCGTCCTTGCCGGCGGCGTCGCGGCCTTCCAGGATGACGAGGATTTTCCAGCCTTCCTTGATGGCCAGTTGCTGGGTCTTGATCATCGCGATCTGCAAGTCGCGAAGTTCGGCATCATAGGCGTCGTTTTCCATTCCCGGACCCTACCGCCGGAACATGACCTGCCGCTAGAAGAGTTGCGATGATCCGTCTCTATGTCCCCGATGACCTCGCCGCCGGCGCCGATGTCACCCCTGCGCAGGAACAGGGCCGCTACCTGACGCTGGTCATGCGTCAGGCGATCGGGGCCGAGGTGCTGCTGTTCAACGGCCGCGATGGCGAGTGGCGGGCGACGCTGGTGGAAACCGGCAAGCGCGTCTGTCGCCTGGCCGTGGGGGCAAGGATGCGGGCGCAGGAGACCGGCCCTGACCTCGACCTGATCATCGCGCTGGTGAAACGGGCGCGGCTTGAGACCATCATCGAGAAGGCGGCCGAGCTGGGCGCCCGCCGCGTGCGACTGGCCGTCACCCGCCGCACCAACGCCGACCACACCAACGTCGCCCGGCTGCAGGCCATTGCCGTTGAGGCCGCCGAGCAGACCGGACGGCTGGATGTTCCGGAAATCCTGCCGCCGGAGAAGCTCGACAGGATGCTGGACGGCTGGGACGCGGTTCGCAGGCTCATGTTCTGCGACGAGGCCGGCGGCGTGCCGCCAGCGTTGCGGGCGCTGGCCCCGCTGGCCCCTGGGCCCGGCGCGATCCTGATCGGCCCGGAAGGCGGCTTTGACCCGGCCGAAGGTGACCGCCTGCGAAGCCTGCCGTTCGTCACGGCCGTCTCGCTGGGCCCGAGAATCCTGCGAGCGGACACGGCCGCCATTGCCGCCCTGACACTTTGGCAGGCGGCGCTGGGCGACTGGCGATAATGGCCGCCCCTGGTGGGCGTCATCGTCGGACTTGTTCCGACGACCCATGCACACCGCCACAGCCGGTAAAGCCGCAACATCGTCGCGGAAGTGATCGAAAAGCGGCGTGCAGGGGTCCTCGCGACAGGCGCGAGGATGACGGCAGGAGGGAGCAACGTCACGAACCCTTGCGACGAGTGTGATTGTCTCCCACCTGCACTTGAGCGTATTGATCGCGCCCGGTCGGGGAAGGGGCCTCCCTAGCCACTCAAATATGCCTGGGGAGGCGAAGACACATGGCCACGACCGTCCGTGACGACAGGCCCCTGACTCTCGACGACCTGACCGGCTGGTTCGCCTCCGGCAGCAAGCCCGCGAGCGAATGGCGCGTGGGCGCCGAGCACGAGAAGTTCGGCTTCCATCTCAAGGACCACACGCCCGTCGAGTACGCCGGCGCCAACGGCATCGAGGCGATGCTCAAGGGGCTGATGCGTTTTGGCTGGGAAGGCGTCTACGAAGATCGCGCCGGCGGCGGCATGACGCTGATCGCGCTGGAGCGCAACGGCGCCAGCGTCAGCCTGGAGCCCGGCGGCCAGTTCGAACTCAGCGGCGCGCCGCTGAACTCGATGCACGAGATCTGCGAGGAGACCGGCAACCACCTCCAGGAGGTAAAGCAGGTCGCCGACGAGTTGGGGCTGGGCTTCCTGGGGCTGGGCTTCCATCCGACCCTGCGGCGCGAGGACGCCGCGATCATGCCGAAGGGCCGCTACGTGATCATGCGGCGCTACATGCCGCTGGTCGGCAGCATGGGCCTGGACATGATGTTCCGCACCTGCACCGTGCAGGCCAACCTCGACTTCAGCTCCGAAGCCGACATGGTCGCCAAGTTCCGCACCAGCCTGGCGCTGCAGCCGATCGCCACCGCCCTGTTCGCCAACTCGCCGTTCACCGAAGGCAAGCCGAACGGCTTCCTGTCGGCCCGTGCCAACGTCTGGACCGATACCGACGCCGACCGCACGGGCATGCTGAACTTCGTCTTCGAGGACGGTTTCGATTTCGAGCGCTACGCCCGCTACGCCCTCGACGTGCCGATGTATTTCGCCAAGCGGAAGGGCCTCTACATCGACGTGGCCGGCAAGTCGTTCCGCGACTTCATCGACGGCAAGCTGGACGACGCGCCCGGCGAGCGCGCGACGATCAAGGACTGGGTCGATCACACCAGCACCATCTTCCCGGAGGTGCGGCTGAAGACCTATCTGGAGATGCGTGGCGCGGATGGCGGGCCGTGGAGCCGGCTGTGCGCCCTGCCCGCCCTGTGGACCGGCATCTTCTATGACGGCGCCGCGCTCGCCGCCGCCTGGGACCTGTGCAAGCACTGGACCCCGGAAGATCGCGAGAATGTCCGCCGCGACGTTAACCGGTTGGGCCTCAAGGCCGTGGTCGCCGGCCGCACCGTCCAGGATGTCGCCAGGGACATGATCGCGATCAGCCGGGAAGGCCTCAAGCGACGCGCCCGGCTGGACGGCGGCTTCATCGACGAGACGACCTATCTCGGCGAACTTGAAGCCATCGCCGACAGCGGCCTGACACCGGCCGAGCGTCTGCTGGAGAAGTTCCACGGCGAATGGAACGGCGACATCAGCCGCATCTTCGAAGACTGCGCCTACTGATCGGCGACCGGCGCGAGGCCCGCGTGTTCATGATGATCAGCGTTCACTGTGGAACCGGCGTCTCGTAAGCATACCGCGGCGGCCACAGGTCGGCGTCTGAATGACGTTTGCGGCAAGCCGTTGCTTGTGAAACGCGCTCGCGCGTGATTTTCTCGCGGTCAAATCGCGGCGGTTCGGGGGAATCTTGCCGACACCCCGTCCGCGCGGGCCATAGAGTCACAGGGTAGGCAGTATGAATATTGTTATCGCGCTGGGGATCCTCGTGACCCTGGCCACAGGCATCCCGGTGCTTCTGCAGATGCGGAATCACCCGAAGGGCCTCTTCATTCTCTTCTTTGCGGAGATGTGGGAGCGCTTCTCCTACTA